>NZ_LZXY01000009.1:0-141053 GCF_001756615.1 Glaciecola punicea | reverse complement strand
AACCGGTGCAAACCATCCATTTATGGATGATTATGTGCAAGATTTTGTAAGTGAAATAAATAAAGCGAGAACGGCCGCGTCGCTTCAGCAGCCTCGTTACTATTTTGCAGGAAAAGTTTCAGGCACGAGTTCAGTCAAGAGTTGAATTGCACTTTCATCTTGCAGATCTAGGCACATAAGCACAGTATATAATATCTATATCTAAACAGAACATTCGCCTATACGGAGTCAACATCATGAGCACATACAAAAAAATATTAGTCGCAATAGACATCAATGCCGACTACGAAGGCATCATTACAAAAGCGCTTTCGATTTGCCAATCTCCAAAAGATCTTACTCTCGTGTATATATCGCTTAGCGCGATTTATATTCAACCTTACTTATACGGAGCAGACTACAACGCAATAGATGACGCTGGTCGCTTAGAAAATGCGCGCAACAAACTAGCCGATATTGGTAAAGAGTTTGGTATAATCGAGCAGCAAGTATGTTTAAAAACAGGCAATGCTGCGGATGAAATAAAAGATATTGCAAACGATATCGAGGCCGACCTAATTGTAATTGGGACCCACGGCAGAAGCGGTATAAAACTGCTGTTAGGCTCTACTGCAAATGCTGTTTTACATGGCGTAAAACAAGATGTGCTGGCCGTTCGCCTTCACGAGCATAAATAAATACCACAGAGAATAATTTCCCGCTCTCAGGTATAAATATGTCATTGTCATTTTACTTCTGCCGGCTGTGGGTTGTGGCACACTGTGCTAATAGCAGCGACCAAAATTACCCGGCTATTTAACTGAGTCGATGCCCCTGGCACAAACCTTGGTGCGCGCACCATTAACCTGATTGATGGCCATATTCAAAGCGATACGCCAAATACCTAGGCGGTTATTTGTTATCCACAAAACAGTGTTAAGAGGTCTTGCGTTTCGGCGTCTACACTTTGTTTTTTCATTACGCTCTTAATTGGGCGTAATGTTGGCTTATTGTTGCACACCCCCGCCATTTTGCCACTTTCTCCATTTATAATCGCTTTAGTGGCCAAAACGCCTAGCCTTATTCCCAGCATTCGGTCTTGCGCAGACGGCTTGCCGCCCCTTTGTATATGCCCAAGTTTGGCAATACGTAAATCTATGTGGGCGTTTACTTTGCGAATTTTTGACGAAACTTGCTCGACGTTTAGCTCGTCCCCTTCACACATTACTACTATAAAAGCGTCTTCACTATTGTAGTGCTTTATTTTGTGCAAAAGATAGTTGATGTCTTCATTACTTTCGGGCACTAAAATGGCATCGGCGCCGCAGCTTAGGCCAGAATGTATGCCTATGTAGCCCGAATCACGGCCCATAACTTCAACCAAAAACACGCGGTTGTGAGACTCAGCAGTATCCCTTATATTATCGATGCATTTTACGGCCGTATTTACCGCTGAATCAAAGCCCAGTGTATAGTCAGTCCCTGCAATGTCATTGTCTATTGTGCCAGGGATACCAATAAAGGGAATATTACTTATTTTTGATAGGGCCAACATGCCACGAAACGTGCCATCACCGCCAATAGCAATAATCGCGTCGAGCTTATTTTGCTCGATAGTGCGCAAGGCTTTATTTTGTCCTTGGACAGACATGAAGCGTTCGCTTCGCGCGGTTTTTAGAATGGTGCCGCCCTGGTGCATCAACCTTTGCATTTCATTAGGATCAAGCGGCAATAAATCATTGTCGATAAGACCTTCAAATCCTTTCCTTATGCCGCTAAGCTTTATGCCGTGATTGTTTGCGGTTTTTGCAACCGCAAACACCGCCGCGTTCATTCCAGGGGCATCACCACCAGAGGTCAAAATGCCAATGTGCTTAATGTCACTCGCCATAACTACTAACCTATTACGAAAGCTTGACTCCATAAGTCAGCATATCATGAGCAATTGTATTTAGTGTAGAGCGTATAGGTAAATCAATACAAGAATTATTGCTATGCTTGACCTCGCACAGGTATTTACCTTGCGAATAAGTGTTATGGTTGACCTACGACAGGTATTTAACTCACGAAAAGGAATACACTATGAGCACTAATGTAGACATCAGTAATCGCCCCGATTATGACCAAGTCATTCAAGATATTGCCAATTATGTATTAACGTATGACACCTTCAGCGATGAAGCGATGGACACGGCTCGTAACTGTTTAATGGATACCCTAGGCTGTGGACTGCTAGCGCTGCGCTTCCCACAATGCACTAAGCTTCTTGGACCCATTGTACCTGGTACAATTGTACCAAACGGGGCCAGAGTGCCTGGCACTTCCTTGGTGCTAGATCCCATAAAAGCTGCCTGGGACATTGGCTGTATTATACGCTGGTTAGACTACAACGATACTTGGCTGGCGGCTGAATGGGGGCATCCATCAGATAATTTAGGCGCTATATTAGCCGTAGCAGATCACTTGTCTCAAGTCAGATTATCCAAAAACGAGCAGCCTCTGCTTATGCGAGAAGTGCTTGAAGCAATGGTTATAGCGCATGAAATTCAAGGCGTTATCGCGCTTGAAAACGCGTTTAATCGCGTGGGTTTATGCCATGTTTTATTGGTCAGAGTTGCCTCAGCGGCGGTGGTTACTAAAATGATGGGCGGCAGCAAAGAGCAGATTATGGCAGCGGTATCTCAAGCGTGGGTAGACGGCAGCGCCCTGCGCACTTATCGGCATGCCCCAAATGCAGGTTCACGCAAGTCATGGGCGGCTGGAGATGCTACTGCAAGAGCTGTTAGCTTGGCCAGTATGTCAATGCGCGGCGAAATGGGCATACCAAGCGTGTTAACCGCCCCGGTGTGGGGCTTTTACGATGTCTTGTTTTCAAAAACAAACAAAGACCAAAAGATAAAGGCAGATGATCAACGCCAGTTTACTTTTTCGCAAGGATACGGCTCTTATGTGATGGAAAACATCTTGTTTAAGATTTCATTTCCTGCTGAATTTCACGCACAAACAGCCGCAGAAGCGTCGGTTATTTTGCATAATGAGGTAAAGGGTCGTCTAGCAGATATTGATAAAATTGTGGTGCGTACGCATGAGTCCGCCATTCGCATTATTTCAAAGACGGGAACGTTAGCTAATCCTGCTGATCGCGACCATTGCCTGCAATATATGATTGCCGTGCCCTTAGCATTTGGAGATTTAATCGCCGAGCACTATGAAGACGCATTTCATGAGGCACATCCAATCATAGATGAGCTGCGCAGCAAAATGGAGATTATAGAAGATAAACGCTTTACTTTAGAATATTTAGAAGCCGATAAGCGTGCTATTGCCAATGCTATTCAAGTAAGCTTTAAAGATGGCAGTAGCACTCAAGAAATAGTAGTAGAATATCCAGTGGGTCATCGGCGGCGCCGTGAAGAAGGAATTCCGCTTTTGGAACAAAAATTCAAATCTAACTTAGCATCGCGTTTTCCAAGCCAGCAGTGCAACACCATATTCACTTTGTGTAAGGATAAGAGCAAATTAGAAAACACGCCAGTAGACAGCTTTATGGACATGTTTATTATTGCTTAAATGGATTTAATGAACGTAATGACTTCATTTACCGCTAAACACTTAATTTATAACAATGGAGCTTAACTAATGACATCGAACAAAAATACTGAACCCAAGCACGGTATAGCCAACTTTGCAGCCTTAGAAACTGCCATAGCGAATGGTGAAGAGCAATCGGTAAAAGAATTATTAGGAAACGAAGCAATGCCAGAGATTGAAAGAAGTTATCTTTTAGACTTTGCCAAGCTCAGCAACAACCCTGCGATCACAAAGCTAATTGAAGATATTCCAGAGAAAGAGTAGGCGCTAATAAAAAGGGGCTAATTAGACCTGCCCCCTTTACTTTTTTCTTGATTTTTATAGTATCAGATTTTAGTCTTATTCCATAAATAAGCTATTGATTTACATGGAAATGGCAGCTTATTAAAGCTTACTCAGTTAAGCGTTCGCAGCGACAGACTAATCGGAAAATGGTCGGAAGAATGAATGTTAGTATGCACGTGAGCGTCTATTACCTCTATGCCGCGACAGTAAACATGGTCAAGATGTTGCAGCATATGACTTAACTTAGGCTTGCGGCACAACTTTACTTCTTCTAACAAAAAAGACGCAGCGAGATGGTTAAAATATTCTAACCTTCTTCCATTCCATGTATTGAAGTCACCCGCCAACAATATAGGTCCAGTATGCTGGCACAAGGCCTGAAAAACTTGTTTAAGATGCGCTTTGTACTTTTCAAATGAAACAAAGTTAATCATATGCGAGTTAACCACTAGCAGAGATTGCACAGGCGATATTGGGTATTGTGTTGCCAGCAGCATTTTTTTTGTTTGCGTTAAGGGCTCACCGTGCGCCGATACTGAAAAGTGATGATTATTTGCGGCAACAATAGCACCCGTTTTAACACCCGTCACAATGTTGGTTTTTATGTTTCTAAAACTGCGCGCCATAATCCACTGGTGCCGTTGGGATTCATTGAAGTGTAAGTCAAAAGGTGAGTTTAAAACGGCTTCTTGCAGCAGGATTAGGTTTTTATTGCGCACTAGACTAACAAAGTCTTCCTGCCAGCCTTTCTTTTTGCACTTAAACACGTTCCACAGTAACACGTTTATATTAGGACCCATTATCCGCTTAGAAGCACTGCCCATAATTTTCAGAGACTCAACTTTACTGTAACGACTTTTCAGAATGAGCATTTGGGCCTATAAATAGCGCTGCACTTTGATCATATAATGCATACGCACGGAGTTAAAGATAGGGTGAAAATAAACGGAACAAGTTGTTGCGCACTTTCTTATAGATAGGCAACGCATTAATTTCACTCTTATTAACAAGGGCTGCGTTTTGTCTTTTTACATCAAACAGAGCCGTTAATTTCGCGTTAAGATCGGCGTCAAAACATTCTAAGTTAATTTCAAAATTAAACTCTAGGCTCCTCGCATCCCAGTTACTCGAGCCTATAAAGGACCAAATATCGTCAATCATGACAGCTTTGCTATGGTCAAAGGGCCTGTTGTTTGTATAAATTTTTATCCCATGCTGAATAATTCTTGAAAAGTTAGCCTCCATTACCCAATTTATAAATGGAATGTTGCTATTGCCAGGCACAATAATTTCAATTGACACACCGCGCAGCGCCGCAGCGTGCAAAGACGTCATAAGTGATTGATCAGGAATAAAATAAGGCGTTATGATTTTTACACTTTTTTGCGCACATACCAGCGCGTTAATTAATGTCCACTTTACTTGGTTGTGGTTTTCATCAGGGCCGTCTTGTACTACTCTGCTAAGCACCGAATTATTACTTAACTGCATGGGGGTAGGTGCACTTGGATCATATTGAGGGAACTGAATTTTCTCTCTGGTCGCAAAAAACCAATCTTCAACAAAGACCTGACTAATTTGATCGATCACTGGGCCGGTGACCTTAAATTGGACGTCGTCAATAGGTTTTTTCGCAGACTTAACCACATTATTTTTACTGATGTTCATTCCGCCGATGTAGGCAAGCTCGCCGTCTATACAGAGTGTTTTTCTATGATTTCGTAAGTTGATAAAGCGAATGCTAGTGAGCGAAATTGCAGGTAAAAAACGCGCGGTTGTGACACCGAGTTTTTTTAACGCGCGGTCAGATTTATGCCAGCTGTATCGAATACCTATCCCATCAAGTAGCACTTTTACGGTTACCCCCCGCTGCTGCGCCTTAGCTAAAGCGTTAACAAACTGCTGCCCCAGTGAATCACAGTCAAATATATAACTGGACAACACAACGTAGCGTTTTGCGCGATTAATGGATTGGATCATTTCAGGGTAAGCAGCGTCACCATTAATAAGCGGCTCAACGGTATTGCCGGCTAAATGACTGAGCGGATGAATGGTATAGCCTGAAATGATCGCGCTATGCCAATGTCTGGGTAGCCAATGAAATTTAATAGTGGTTTCTTCTTGGCGAAGATCCTCTTTCAGCTCTGGTGGGTGTTCTTTTTGTGCCAAACGCTTAATGCGGTTTATGCCAAACAGCCAATAAAACATGCCGCCTAGCACAGGAGACAGTATTACGAGACTAATCCACGCCAATGATGTGCGTTCATTTTCTTTAAAGAGCAGCACGTGAACTGATGTAAGAAAAGAAAAGCTTATATGCAAAATTACCGTTATGGTTACCCAGTGAACGGTGGTCAATTGCAGTATCGCTTCAAACATTTGCATATAATCTAACTCGAATTTGTAATACTAAATTTACGACTAACAGCAACCGCGGCTGCCGCTCGTATTCATGTGGCGAGCGGCATTATTACACATCTGGGTAAGTGTTACTTTACTCTTAAAAAGCTTATTATAATTCTACCAGCGGTAGGTAGCACTGAGCGTGTATTGTTCTCCTCGCCCAGGCGTGCCGGGAATCTCTTCGAAAGCTTCATTCCAAAGATTGTCTGCTGCCAGCATAATATCTAGGCCTGTAAACTGTTCAGGTGATATTTTTACTGTAAGGTGTGTGAATAAAGCGTCGTCCTCACCGTTTCGTAGGGTGTTTTCTTGCTGTTTACGCCACTCGTTATCAATACGAACTTCAATCATATTAGCAGGACGCCAGATAATCCCTAAGGTTACGCGGTGGTCGGGGAAGTTCAATGCATAAAAGCTAGCATCGATATCAGCAGTGCCATAGTCTTCTGATTTATCAAGGAAGGTATAGCTGGTGATTATTTGTGCATTATCTAAACGTTTTATGGCAAGTAGCTCTAAGCCTAAAGTTTTTATATCGACCGAGTTTGCTGAGCGCGCAGAGCTTGAATTAAGGCTATACGTCCAATCGGTCAAATCATCATCTTGTCGATAAAAAATCGCAGAATCAAGACGCCAAGTGTCTCTTTCTAATGCCAAGCCTACTTCAAGGTTTTCAGTCTTTTCTCGCGCAAGATTATAGTTACTTCTGAATAAGCCACCGGTGTCACTGCCGCCAATAGCGGTATAACCAGGGACTTGGCTGGCTTGGGCATAAGAAAGATAGACCGTTTGAGAAGTATCGTCAGCATTTATTGTGTTCAAGCTTATATCGCCAATTAGTGACGTTTGTGAGCTATCGCGGTTGGTGTCGTCAAAAGCAGCGCCGAGACGATAAGTTAACTGTTGGTCATTGTTTAAATCCATCGTGTACTCAGGCAACACACTGACCTTATAATAATGACGAGAGGTAAAGTTATTTTCAAGCGTGGTTGATTTAATACCGTCTGCTATAAACTGCGCTGAATAATTAAGCGCAAAAGACGCAGTTTGGGCATGGCGACCAGACACGGCTACCGATTTAACATCAGTCTCGTGAAACGCTTCGAAAATATCAGGGTTTTCACGCGACAAAACATAATGCCCGTTGTGACGGCGGTAATAAGCGGAAACTTCAAAGGTGCTTTCTTGTGCGTAGAATTGTTTATGATTAAGTATTAATAGTCGCGCGTCTAGGTCCTCAGTTTCATTGAAATTAAAGGGTGTGTACATGTTTGGCCAACCAAAGAATTTTTCTTGGGTGCCAAAAAACAGGTCAGTTTGTGACTGCGGCCCAACTAGCTGAATACGACCAGAGGCCCGCTGAAAATCGTGGTCACCGTTGTCTATAGTGCCGTTGCTTTGGGAGCGTGAGAACTCACCTTCTAAACCGATAGTCCAATCGTTGACGTCACCTAGTGCCAAAACCACACCGCTGTAAATTCGCTGTAAATTAAAGTTGTTATTACCCGCGCCAATAGAAACGCTACCTGCGGTTTTTATGGGGATCCAGTCGCGAGAAACAGTGCCTACTGAGCTGTTAACACCGACAAGCGCGTTGTCTGCACCTGTTAGCACGTTCGCGTCACTAAGCATTTCTTGAGCAATAGGAATTTCCGCAAAATAATGCCCGGTTTGTGGGTCAAATAAGGTCGCGCTGCCTATTCTAAAGCCCGTATTTTCGAAAATACCGCCACGGATGGTCACATCGGCTTGCGCTTCTGCCATATTGCGCGACTGCAGGTCAACGCGTGGGTCGTATTCTAAATTTGAAACTAGTGAACCAAAGGTTCCCACAGGCTTATTGTTCGCAGTTGCTGAACCGGTAACCGTAATTTTCTCAATTTGACTTACTTCATTGCTATTGCCAGGCTCATCAATTGCCGATGAAAAAGTCGATACACTTAATAACAAAGCAGGCAGAGCGACTTGTACAACTCGAATCATGTTAATGTTCTCTTTTTACGCTGTTAGACCTATTAATACGAACGATTATTTTTCCGCTGCCTCACCCATCCATATGGGCAACCAGCATAAAACGTCATTCTCTATATTGGTGCTATCCAAAAGGGGGGGGTAATATATAGGAACAAGAATTTTATTGCCAATAATGACACTATTCTCGCCTATTGTGTTTATCATTTAGCCGCTTTCATTTAAATCTAACGCAAATCAGGCTCATTGTGCTCGACTATCTTTGTCTGCATACACACCGAGTCAAGGTAAAGATATTGAAAAATGAAACATTACTTGGTGAATTGGATGCTTACCGGTAGAGACGTATCGCTCAATACGCAACGGTGACAGGTTCAGATACTGCTAGTAGCAGCCACTGCTTACGACTACACTACGACATGGCGTGATGTAATCGATTTGCAAATAACGTACTTAATTAACTTTGGATTCTTCTCCCAAGTAGTGTAGGTTTCTATGTGGTCTATCATCATGTTGCTAATAAACGCGGCATGAAACAGCAAATTAAAAAGGAAACCCATGAATACACGTAAAAAGCTATTGCTAGGTGTGGTGTCGCTGATGGCGAGCATGTCACTCGTGCATGCAAATGAGGCTAACATTACCGCCTTCACCAACGCTGATCTGCTACCCATTACTAGCGCGCCAATAGAAGGCGGCACCATTGTGCTTAAAGACGGTAAAATTCACGCTATTGGCAAAGACATCGCTATTCCAAGTGGTGCGACCATTATTGACGCAACTGGTAAAGTCATCATGCCAGGTATTGTTGATACGCACAGCCACCTTGGCGCCGCTGGCGACATCAATGAGCGTTCAAAGAAAGTTAATCCAGAAATGCGTGTTCTAGACAGCTTCAACCCAGCCGACCCCCGCATTAAAGTAGCCCTTGCCGGCGGCATAACTGTCGCAAATGTGATGCCGGGCAGCGGCAATGTGATTGGCGGGCAAACTATATACATTAAGTTAGCAGGCGATACTGTAGAAGAAATGCTGATACCGGGCAGCATCGGCGGTATGAAATTTGCCAACGGCACTAATCCAAAGGGTGACAAAGCACCCAATACCCGCATGGCTACAGCAGCCATGGCCCGTGAAGCATTTTATAATGCCAAGACATATCAAGAAAAGAAAAAAGCCGCCGCCAAAAGTCGAAAAGTAGCACCGCCAGAATTTGATCTTGGCAATGAAGCCATGGTTGAAATTCTTGAAGGCAAAAGAATACTGCATTTTCACAGCCACCGCATGGATGATATTGTGACCGTGCTTAGGCTACAAAAAGAGTTTGGCTTTCGCCTTGTTATTCAACACGGCACTGAAAGCTATAAACTTGCTGACATGCTCGCAGGCTTAGAAGACGTTTATGTATCGCACATTCTAATTGATAGCCACGGGGGCAAGCACGAAACTATGGAGCTTCGCATTGATGGCGCGGCCACCCTTGAAAAAGCAGGCGTAAAACTAGCCTTGCACAGCGACGACGGTGTTATTGACAGCCGTTTTCTTATTCGCACAGCCGGCCTAGCAATGCGCGGCGGCCTGTCAAGAGAAGGCGCTCTAACGGCGCTCACCATTAACGGTGCACACATGCTTGATATAGCAGATCGTGTAGGGTCACTTGAAGTAGGAAAAGATGCAGACTTAGCTATTTTCGATGGCGACCCGCTGTCTGTATACTCAAACGTATTAGAAACGTGGATAAATGGAGAACAAGTGTATAACCGCAGTAATCCTAAACATAAACTCTTTGCCACCGGCGGCTATCGCATTAGCGATCGCTACCTTGCACTTGAAGGGGGAGAATAATTATGACTGTATTTAAAGCGATTATCGCGACACTCATTTTTGCCGCATGCGTTTCATTTGCCAGCGCGCAAACTTTTTATATTAAAGCGAACACGCTCTATACTAGCAGCAATGATGGCGTATTAAACAATGCTGTCATTGTGGTAAAAGATGGCAAAATCGATAAGGTAGGCACAAATATTGAAGTGCCATCTAACGCCACTGTTATTGAAGCTAAGGTAGTTACCCCAGGTTTAATAGACAGCCACACGGTAGTAGGTGTAAGCGGTGCATACAATGTTGATGCCGACCAAGACGCCTTTGAGAAGGTTGACAATATGGGCGCGGAATATCGCATTCTAGACAGCTTCAACCCCAATGAAACACTCATCGCACATGCTCGCAAGTTTGGTGTAACTACCATTCACGTAACGCCTCAACCCGCGGCGCCTGTTGGCGGCGTAACGGCACTGTTTAAAACATATGGACAAACCGCAGATCAAATGGCCCTGCGCACTGAAACGGCGATGATGTTCAACCTTGGCGAAGCGCCCAAGTATTTCTTCGGCGATAACATAGGTCCATCAACGCGTATGGCAACAGCGTCTTTAATTCGCGAGTCTTTATATAAAGCCAAAGCGTGGATACAAGAAGATAAAGATAAACGCAAACCCGACCTTGCAATGGAAGCATTGGCAAAAGTACTATCCGGTGACATAGATGCGATGTTCACTGCCCACAGAGACTATGATATAGCAACGGCCTTGCGCATCGCTAAGGAATTTGACTTAAAGCCTATTATTAATTACGGCACTGAAGGCTATCTTATGCGCGATACTCTTAAAGCAGCTGAAGCAACCATAATAACCGCACCTACGATGCAGCGCAGCTCACCCGGTCAAAAAGAGAACGCCTCGCTTGAAGCCACTCGATTTTTACAAGCCGCGAACATACCTTTTGTGTTTTCTAGCGGCTATGAAGGCTATGTCCCTAAAACACGTGTGTTGCTATGGGAAATGGCCATTGCCGTTGCAAATGGTTTAGATAGAGAAGCCGCTATTAATGCCGCTACTATTGTACCGGCTAAGCTTTGGGGTGTGAGTAAAAACATTGGTTCTATCGAAAAAGGTAAAGACGCCGACCTAGTGCTTTATGACGGTGACCCCTTTGAGTACATTAGCAAAGTTACCGGTGTGTATATTAACGGCGAGCGCGTGAGCGAAGGCGGCTAATAAATTACCGGCAAATGCTACCTACAATAGAGACATTCAACTGAGCCACCAAAAAAACGACTAATCTTTGTCTACTGTATCACTGAGTATAATTTACAAAGGTTTGCAATTATTACTACTATTTGTCCAATCTATTAATATACGTCACTTGCTCTTGGGTGCTTATGCAGCGATACATATGGCACTGCAAGACAAAATGATTAGCCGGTCTAAGTCTTGCAACACTCTCCTACTTAGATTAGCAACTATCACTTATTGCCTGAATATTAAACGTCAATGGAGAAATTCATGAAACCTAAGAACAATGAAACCTTACTAAATTTTATTGACGGCGATTTTGCTGCTAATCAATCGGGTAAAACCTTTGATGTATTTAATCCAGCTACAGGTGAATTACTTTACGTTGTAGAGGAAGCAGATAAGCATATTCGTGAAATAGCGATTGATAGTGCTAAAAGAGCGTTCAAATTATGGTCGCAAAGGCCTGCAGTTGAACGAAGTAGAATACTTTTGTGTGCGGTTTCAGAATTACGTAAACGCAATAACGAGCTAGCTCGCATAGAATGTCTTGATACTGGCAAACCGCTTCAGGAAACTACAGAAGTAGACGTTGCCACGGGGGCTGATGTGCTTGAGTTTTTTGCATGCCTCGCTCCTACGCAAACAGGACAGCAACAAAGCGTAGGCGATGACTTTTACTACACTCGCAAAGAGCCTTTAGGTATATGTGCTGGCATTGGTGCTTGGAATTATCCACTACAAATAGCGTGTTGGAAATCTGCCCCGGCGCTGGCAGCTGGTAATACCATGATTTTCAAACCATCAGAAAAAACCCCTCGTGGTGCAACGGAGCTAGCAAAAGTATTTATAGATGCGGGTGTTCCACCAGGCGTATTCAACGTTGTGCACGGAGAAGCCGAGGTTGGCGCCTGGCTTACCGGCCATAAGGACATTGCAAAAGTGTCTTTTACGGGGGAAGTTGGTACTGGCCGAAAAGTGATGGAAGGCTCCGCCAGCACACTTAAAGATGTAACGATGGAACTAGGCGGCAAATCGCCCCTGCTAGTGTTCGACGATGCAGACATAGAAGAAGCTATATCGGGGGCAATGCTTGGCAACTTTTATTCTCAAGGAGAGGTATGCACCAACTGTACACGGGTTTACGTGCATGACGCAATTTATGACACGTTTTTAGTGCGGCTAAAAGAGCGCACCGAACAAAATATAATAGCAGGCGATCCTCTCGATCTCAGCACAAATTTTGGTGCCATGATTTCAAAAGAACACCACGACTTGGTCATGGGCTACATACAAAAAGGCAAATTCGAGGGCGCTAAGCTTCTCACTGGAGGAGATTCGTTTTCTCCCGACAGCGCCCCAAAGGGCTATTTTATTCAGCCTACCGTGTTTATAGACTGCACAGACAACATGACAATTTGCCGCGAAGAAATATTTGGGCCAGTAATGAGTGTGCTGCGCTTTTATGATGAAGACGAGGTCATCCGTCGTGCTAACGACTCAGCAATGGGATTAGCAGCGGGCGTGATGAGCAAAGATATTCGGCGCGCGCATAGAGTTGCGCAACAACTACAAGCGGGGATCTGCTGGATAAACAGCTATGGCACCTCTCCAGCTGAAATGCCTGTTGGAGGCTTTAAAATGTCAGGTGTTGGTAGGGAAAATGGTATCGAAACGCTTGACCAATATACTCAAACTAAATCCGTCTATGTGGGCATGATAAAACTTGAAAGCCCGTTTTAAGGAGGCAATATATGAATACCTACGACTATATTATAATCGGTGCAGGCTCAGCAGGATGCGTTTTGGCAAATCGTTTAAGTAAAGACGAGAAAAACCGTGTGTTGTTGCTTGAAACCGGCGGCAGCGACAAGAGCATTTTCATTCAAATGCCAACGGCACTGTCCATTCCTATGAATAGCGACAAATATGCATGGCAGTTTCATTCTGAACCAGAACCTTACCTTGATAATCGTGAAATGCACTGTCCACGTGGCAAAGTATTAGGGGGTTCGTCTTCTATCAACGGCATGGTTTACGTGCGTGGCCATCCCAAAGACTTTGATGAGTGGGCGGCAAGTGGCGCTAAAAACTGGGGGTATCAACAGTGTTTACCGTATTTTAAACGCGCAGAAGACTGGTATTTAGGTCCTAACACTCACCGAGGCGGCGATGGCCCATTGGGCATAAATAACGGCAACGAGATGCAAAACCCATTGTACCGCGCGTTCATCAAAGCAGGAAGACAAGCAGGCTATCCTCTTACTGATGACTATAACGCAGGTCAGCAAGAGGGTTTTGGTCCAATGCATATGACGGTGAAAGATGGAAAACGTTGCTCAGCATCAAGCGCCTACTTAGACCCAATAAAAAACCGCAAAAACCTGACTATTTTGACCCACGTAAAGGTTCAAAAAGTACTTATTCAGGGCAAACGTGCAACAGGCTTGCGCTATCTAAAAGCTGGCGACATCCTAGAAGCTCATACAAACAACAAAGTTATATTAAGCGCAGGTTCTATCGGTTCGCCGCAGTTGCTGCAGCACTCAGGCATCGGCAATGCAGAGCATTTAAAGAGCGTGGGTATCAAACCAATGCATGATTTACCTGGCGTAGGTGAAAACTTGCAGGATCATCTTGAATTTTATTTTCAATACAAGTGCAAACAACCCATCACTATTAATGGCAAGTTGGATTTAATTTCAAAGGGAATTATTGGTGCAAAATGGCTCTTTTTCAAAAAAGGTTTGGGTGTAACTAACCACTTTGAATCTTGCGCTTTTATCCGCTCAAAGGCAGGTGTTGAATGGCCTGACATGCAGTATCACTTCATGCCTGCAGCTATTCGATATGACGGCAAAAAAGCCTTTGATGGCCATGGTTTTCAGGTGCATGTGGGGCACAATAAGCCTAAAAGCCGTGGCAGTGTGAAAGTAAAATCGTCAGACCCAGACCAGGCTCCTGCAATAAAGTTTAACTACCTCAAAGAACAGCAAGACATTGAAGGCTTCAGAGCTTGCGTAAGACTAACGCGTGAAATCGTTGCTCAAGATGCGTTTGATGAATACCGCGGTGGCGAAATTCAGCCCGGCGAGGAAGTCAAAACTGATGACGAAATTGACGCGTTTGTTCGCCAAGCAGTTGAGAGTGCCTACCATCCATCGTGCAGCTGCAAAATGGGTGAGGATGAAATGGCGGTTGTTGACTCCCAAACCAGAGTCAGAGGATTGGAAGGTCTGCACGTTGTCGATTCATCTATTTTCCCCACTATACCTAATGGCAACCTCAACGGTCCGACTATTATGCTCGCCGAAAAAGCGGCAGACATAATTTTAGGCAAGGCGCCATTAGCCGAAGAAGATGTAAGCGTAACGGTAGACCAAAATTGGAGATCGCAACAGCGTAGTGCAAACCTATAAGCTTTTATAGTTGATAAATTAAGAGGGAAAACGAATGCTTGGATGGTTAAGTGCAGGAATATTTCTTACTATGGTGGCCATTATTGCCATCATAGTTAAATGGGGACGTGTTCGCATGATTGGCGTATCCCCAGTTAAAACATTCACCTTTATTTCAATCCTCTTTACATCGGGTTTAGATGTGGGACTTATTATGTTCCCACTAACCGAGTTTCCAATGTATGCTGCTACAAGCGATAATCCTGAGTACAGTTTTACTAACCCCCTTGCGATAGAATTCGGCTTTTGGGGCTTTTTTATATGGAGCTTTTACTTCCTTACCTGTTTTTATTTTTGCGTGATTGAGCCAAAGGTAAAGTTCTTTGAAATAACGTGGGTCAAGGTTATTAACAATACGGTAATTATTGGCACTTGCGCATTTACAGCATTTTTACTTTTAAAAAACCTGCCATGGTATATCCCCAGCTTCGGGGATGGTGAAGCCATTGTGATTGAATATTATTTAATTGTTTTGGCCGCTATTGCCTTAGCCGTTTACAGCAGCACCGATATAAAATATGTCCGCATATTAAGCGTGACAACCACGTTAATGTTTTTGCTACTAATTGCGTTTATGTGGGGGGCGGCCTTTTTGTGGGGTGACAGCGAGGTGGCAGAATATTTCGAAGCAACACAAATGCTTGGCGGTTACTTTGCCAATATTCAGCATTTCCTATTTCCCATGAACGATTACCACGCTTTCTACCTGTTCTGGTGGTTTGCATGGTCAATTATGATTGGTCAATTCACGGCGCGTTTTGTGGGTGGTTTGAAAGCCTATCAGGTCTTGGCTGCTATGATGATATTTCCATCAATTCCTATTGGACTTTGGTTTGCGGTTTTATATCATTATCACGATGCAGGGCTTGACACCACCGGCATACGTAACGTAGCGATGGTGTTTGTAGGTATCGTTTTTGTGATTAATTCACTCGACTCGTTAATTCGTCTTTATACCGACAACTTGCATTTTACCACTAAGCGGCTCGGAAAATTGCAATACATTCTATATAACGTTATTG
This sequence comes from Glaciecola punicea, assembly GCF_001756615.1. NCBI lineage: Bacteria > Pseudomonadati > Pseudomonadota > Gammaproteobacteria > Alteromonadales > Alteromonadaceae > Glaciecola > Glaciecola punicea. The sequence goes on along the minus strand of NZ_LZXY01000009.1, from coordinate 125,270 downwards.
CACTGGCGGCATTAACGCTGTTATTTAAAATAGACTTTCTTAAAATACAATGGATAGGTGCTCTGGTCATAGGGCTTTTTTACTGTTGTCTGATTTACATCGTTTATCAGAAATGGCATGCGGTCACCAAAATAAGTGCTTCACCTAAAGAGAATAAGTTAGATTTTAAGAAAATCGATAGCATTCAATAGGAGTCATTATGTATAAATGTAATTTTGCACCAATAGCATCTGCACTGCTTTTGTGCAGCACAGCGGTGCAAGCAGATTGGTCAGGCACAATAACACTAGCATCTGACTATATGTTTAATGGTGTTAGTCAAACGAATAACGACCCGGCGCTGCAAGGAAGCGTAGATTATGTCGCCGACAATGGAATATACGCCGGCGTATGGACATCTAACGTTGATTATGGCGCTTCTGCCGACCGAGAAATAGACCCTTACGTGGGCCAATATATCCAGTTTACCGATACATGGGGAGTTGATTACGGCATTGCCTACTATTCTTATCATAGTGGTAATAATAGCAGTTCACTGAATTACCCAGAAATTTACGCTAAATTATCTCGTGTTGCTGATTTTGGCACGACGGGCTTTAACTTTTGGTATACGTGGGATTACTTTGGCACGGGTGCAGATCATGCTATAGGGATGTTAACCCATCGCTATTCGTTTCTAGAAAACCACGCGATTTTTGTCGGCATTGACTACTCAAAATCTCTCGATGAAGATAAGTACGCATGGGAAGCAAATGGCGATACATCTTATGTTCACTACAAACTAGCGTATCAAACTAGCTGGAATGGGTTTGCAATAGAGCTAAGCGCCGAGAATACCACACTTAATAACAATAACTTGGCCGATGAGCGGCTCGTTGCGATGGTTAGTCGCACATTTAACTTTTAACCATCTGCACAAAATCTAGGAGATACTGAAAACTAATCAACGTGCATATTCTGGGTGAAAATTGTAGTTGCTTGAGCTTTATGACGGGCGGTTTTGTGTTATAAATGGCCAATTTTTATCATAGTATATAACAGCTTACTACTTCATTTATCTGAAGCGTAATTTTGTCTATCAAAAGTGCGAGTATTTGCTTAACCTCATTCACATGAACGTCAATTTACGACGCTATTTCATTCACTAGGGATAAAACTTTGTTTACTAAATTTTGGCCTAAAGTCCGTCCTTTCGATAAACCAATTGTGGTTGTAGGCGGCGGTGCAGGTGGTCTCGAGTTAGTAACCAAACTGGGGCGATATTTTAAAGGCAGCGCGCAAAAAGTTATTCTTATTGATCAAAACAGAAAGCATGTTTGGAAGCCTTTGCTGCACGAAGTAGCGGCTGGCTCCTTAGATGCCGATATAGACGGCGTTGATTATTTATCGCACGCGTCAAAAAACAGCTTTACCTTTCTTTTAGGCCAAGTTGATGACTTAAATCAAGACCTTAAGCAAGTGTCTATTCAGCAGTTAAACGACTTAAAAGGAAAGAAGGTCGTTGGCGAAACCCGCGTTGCTTATTCAATACTCGTATTTGCTCTAGGCTCGGTTACCAACGATTTTGGCACTAAAGGCGTTAAAGAAAACTGTATATTTTTAGACACCTGTGAAAACGCAGAGCAGTTTCATACTGATTTACTCAACGCGTTTTTACGCATTCAGACCAACCCAAACATTAGCAAACTCAATATTGCCATTATTGGCGGCGGCGCAACGGGCGTTGAGTTGGCCGCTGAACTCGTCAAAACATCTGAGTTGTTGATAAGCTACGGTTACGACCACGTGTCTCAAAAACGCTTGAATATTAACTTAGTAGAGGCCTCAAATCGTATTCTTGGTCCACTGCCTGAACATGTCGCAAATAGCGCACTAGCAGAATTAAAAATCTTAGGCATAAATGTACATGTAAACACCGTTGTTACCGAAGTTACCAACAGTTACCTTCAGACCAAAGACGGCGCACAAATGGAAAGCCAACTAACCGTATGGGCCGCGGGCATTAAAGCACCTACTTTTTTACAAGGCATTGGCGGCCTTGAATCAGCTAAAAACAATCAACTTGTGGTGAATACATTTTTGCAAACCACCGAAGATGAAAACATTTTTGCGATTGGCGACTGCGCGGCCTGTATCACTCCTAAAGGTATAAAAGTGCCGCCGCGGGCGCAATCGGCGCATCAAATGGCTGACAATGCCTTGTTGAATATCATTGCCATATCGCTTAAGAAACCACTCAAAGAATATGAATACATAGACTATGGCTCGATTGTGTCGCTGTCGTCTTACACTTCGGTTGGTAATCTAATGGGCAGTATGAACAAACGCACTATGTTTATTGAAGGACGCTTAGCCAGAATTGTATACATAGCGCTTTATCGTATGCATCAAGTGGCCTTATTCGGCTTTTTTAAAACCTTTCTGATTATGCTGGTGGGCCGATTAAATAGAACATTAAGACCTAATCTAAAGTTACATTGATAGGATATCTGATGCTTTGAATTAGCCTTGAATTTCATGATGATTTTGACAATAAGGGCATCAGGAAAGTCTGCCTGTTTTATTTTACCCTTTATTTTGATTGGGCCGGCGTTTGCTTAGTCTTTTAATGCGCATCGAACAGCCTGCGCATCCTCAAACATAATAATAGAATTGCGCTAATGCGAACTAAGGATTTGCTTTAAGCCTTAGTTGATACTCAATGCAAGTTAGTTATGTAATGAGGCGACATTTAGTTTGAAAAATACCAATAATAAAATTTGGCTATTGCAAACGAGCGCCGCTTACAGCATAAATTGTGTAGGAACAAGCAGCCGATTATTTACACCCACTTACCTACTCTGGAGCTACGAAGAGCTTCCCGCCAAAGCACCCATTATTTGCCCCACAAAATTACACGGCCGGTGACTTGCATCAAGCTGTGGCTGAATAATTCCCCATGCAGTTTTGCATGCGCCTGTTGACCCTGGACAGCAAAATATAACCGTTTTGTTAGCAATACCTGCTAAAGCCCTAGACTGAATAGTTGAGCTACCAATTTCAGCAAAAGATTTTGCTCTAAATAGCTCACCAAAGCCTTCAATTTGCTTATCAAACAGTACCGACAATGCCTCTGGGGTAGAATCTCGCTTGGTAAAGCCAGTACCTCCAGTCACCAAAATGGCATGAATGCTAGCGGATGCAATCCATGCCGACACTTGCGCCCTAAGCAGGTAAATATCGTCAATTACTATTTGCTTATCGGCCACGACGTGCCCCGCCGCAGTAAGCGCTTTATCAAAATAATGCCCGCTGGTATCAGTTTTTTCAGTGCGACTGTCTGACACTGTCAATACAGCAACATTGAGTGGCTCAAAAGTAGGATTGGCGTTAGTAGCCATGCATAGCGCTCTCGTTAAAACTTTCCTAGCATTGTAGCAGACCACTTAAGTATAATAAATAAAGCGCAGGTATAAACCAAAAGCGCGGTGTTTCGATAGCTACAAAATGGCAAAAGAACTTAAATAAAGCTGAAAAGGGCTGAAAAACTGAGTTTATGAAAAATACACTCAACAACAAAATATTTAGAATGCTGGCAGACCTAATCCTTGTCACCACCATAGTGCTGCTTGCAGTAGTGTGGAACAGCACGAGTAAGAGCATTATTGGTAACTGAACTGAGCAATTAGCGTTAGCACAAACGCTTGTGATGCTAGAACTCGCTAACAGACAGCAGGCCCTAGAATAATGGCATAGCAAGCGCCTTCCCCTTAGGCGATGTCTACCTTCAATCATTAAAAAACATTTTTGCGCTTGATATTTCAGTACTCGTACAAACCGATAGACCTTAGACGACTTTGGCACAGGGTTACCATATTAGTCGCCCAATAGGTACCCAAGAACTTGCAACATGAATTAAGCACAATCACACTATTGTATTAATGCATTAATTTAGCTCCCTTGCCTTAGCCAATTGGCTACCCTTTTAAACAAAATTAATGCTAAACTTTAATCAAGTATTTTAATCTTAATCCCTCGGCTAACATTTAATACACAGCACAATCGCGACTACAGCGACATTTATACTTGCATTTGTTGGCTTGAAAGTAGAGCTTTGAAGAGAACACTTTATGATCACTCCCGTTATTCTAGCAGGCGGCACCGGCAGCCGTTTATGGCCAAAATCGCGTGCAGCATTACCCAAGCAATTTTTATCACTCACCAGTGAGCATACTATGCTACAAGACACCATTACACGCTTACCCAGCGAAAGTATGAATCCGCCTATGCTCATATGCAATGAGGATCATCGCTTTTTAGCCGCTGAACAGTTGCGTACCATCAATATTAAAAATGCCAGCATAGTGCTTGAACCAGTTGGCCGAAACACCGCCCCCGCTATTGCGGTTGCCGCCATGCTGGCAACTCAAAATGGCGACGATCCACTGTTGCTAGTCCTTGCAGCAGACCATCTGATAAGCCAGCACCAAGCTTTTGCAAAGGCCATAGCAAGTGCCCAAACACTAGCACTAGCTGGCAAATTAGTGACCTTTGGCATTGTCCCTACACAGGCTCATACGGGCTACGGCTATATAAAAGCCGGCAGCGCCGTAAATGATATTGGTTTTGAGGTGGCTGAATTTGTTGAAAAACCAAATGCAGAAACCGCCCAAACGTATCTAGATGGCAAACAACACTTTTGGAATAGCGGTATGTTTTTATTTAAAGCCAGCGTTTATCTGCAAGAGTTAAGAAAATACAACCCTAGTATTTATACAGCTTGCGAGCGCGCCATTGCTACCACCGAAGCCGACTTAGATTTTATTAGAATAAACAAAGAAGCGTTTGAGTCGTGCCCAAGCGATTCCATCGATTATGCGGTTATGGAAAAAACCAAAAGTGCGTGTATGGTGGCCTTAGATGCCGGCTGGAGCGACGTAGGCTCATGGAGTTCGCTGTGGGAAACTCACGAACAAAAGGATGAACACGGCAACGCTTGTATCGGTGACATTATGTTAGAAGGCGTGACTAACAGCTACATAAACGCTGAACAGCGCCTAATATCCGTTATTGGGCTTGACGATGTGGTAATAGTAGAGACAAAAGATGCGGTGTTAGTGGCGAATCGTCATAAAGTGCAAGACATTAAAAATGTTGTCAATAAGCTCAAAGCCCAACATAGAAGCGAATTTGAATTTCACCGTGAAGTGTTCAGGCCATGGGGCAGCTACGATTCTATTGATAGCGGCGATCGCTATCAGGTTAAACGCATTAGTGTAAAACCGGGCGAAAAACTGTCGTTGCAAATGCACCATCATCGCGCTGAACACTGGATTGTAGTGTCAGGAACTGCCAAAGTGACGATTGGTGAAGAAACGCAGTTACTCACCGAAAATGAGTCAGTATATATTCCCATTGGTGCTATACACGCGCTTGAAAACCCAGGTAAAATCTCTCTAGAATTGATTGAAGTCCAGTCTGGTGGTTACTTAGGAGAAGATGATATTGTACGTCTCGCTGATAAATACGGACGCGTTAAGTAACTAGACTATTTTCAAAGATACTTTATTGCCCGCTATTTGCTGACCCTTAATCCAGCAGGCCTTTGTGTATATGTTTTCATCAAGCAGCACAAAGTCAGCTCTATATCCGGCTTTAAGGTGTCCAAATCCTGTCAGGTTCAAAAAATTAGCCGGCGCGCAGCTTGCCATATTGAGGACATTTCCTAAAATGTCGTTTTGCACGCCGGTGGGTAGTGTGTTTTGCTGATCTTTTTTAGGGCTGATCGCCAGACGGCGTTGGACTAGTAGCTTATACATATTCCTAACCGAGCCGCTCATGTCTAAACAAGAGCCCGCTAAATTGCCGTCATTTAAACTTAGTTTATCACCCACTTTAGTAATGGTAGAGTTAAGCCATGGCAGTGTCTGTAAATCGGAACCAACATGGGCCATTGCATCTGTTACCAGCATGAGCCGCTGGGGCCCAATACACTGATATGCTAGCGCACAGTTTTGTGCGTGCACATGCTGCAAGTCGACAATAAGACCACAGCTTACGCGAGGGTCGCTCAGCGCCGCTGATATCATCCCCGGATTACGCGCGGTAAGACCCGACATGGCGTTAAACAAATGCGTAAAACCCCGCGCGCCCGCATCAATAGCTGCTATTGTGGTGTCTAAACTGGCACCTGAATGGCCTAATGACACCACCACACCGTGGCTGACTAAGTCACGAATAACATCAGTTGGCACGCTCTCTGGCGCCAGCGTTACCAAGACCTTACCGGTGTCTTTTCGGGTGAACGTGGCTAAATCGGTGTCGCTAAGCGGCCTTATCTGCTCAGATGAGTGAATACCCTTTTTCTCAAGGCTTAAGTTTGGGCCTTCGTAATGAATTCCCACAATACCCGGCATCGACTCAGCCACAGCATGCGCTATGGCATGAGCGGCTTTTTGCATGGTCTGACTACTGTCTGTAATTAAGGTAGGCAGCATTGCCGTGGTGCCATATTGAGCATGACCTTGCACCATTTTACGAAGCGCTGCTTGACTTTGATCATGGTTAAACAAAACCCCACCACCGCCGTTCACTTGGGTGTCGATAAAACCCGCGCATACCAGACCCTTAAGCACAGCGCTAGGTTTCAGTGTGCTGTTAACAGCGCTAGTAATACTGCCAATAAGGCCGTTTTCGACACTTAGATGCATATTGTTATGCAGGCTTTCACCGTCGAAGAGATGCTGGACTAAATACGTTTTCATTGAATCGCTTATTGGGCTTGAATAGCTTACAGTATGAGTATTTAATTCAATCATAAGTTTGGTACTAAGTAAACTGTACAAGCGTTTGAACCTGCAGATTACGGCTGTATAAGCTGTCAGCAATCGCGGTATTTATGATGCTAAAAAAACAACCACTAAAAATTAGCGATCTAAAAAGAGAAAATATCACTTTAAATAGTGAAATGAATAATCCATTCACATTGATATAAGAGCACTATGATACCACTTGTATTTCATCCCATTTACAGTCAGTTACCGCTACCGCCAAAACATCGTTTCCCGATTGAAAAATATCAAGGTATTAAAGACCAACTGCTCGCAAATGGTGTGTCCGAAAATGCTTTTTTAACACCAGAAGCTATACCACTAGAAGATTTAAAAGTGGCCCATAGCGCCAAGTACGTTGATAGCTTCATAGATGGTACTATTTCCCAGAAGGCCATTAGGCGATTAGGCATGCCATGGTCGCAGCAGTTCGTTAAACGAACATTACACGCGGTGGGCGGCACCGTATTAACCAGCAAATTAGCCCTTGAGCATGGCCTTGCCTTGAATTTAACCGGCGGCTACCACCATGCATTCTCCGATTTCGGTTCAGGCTTTTGCGTCTTTAATGACATTGTGTTAAGTGCTACACACATGCTAAAACAAGAGGGAATCGACAAGGTGCTTACCTTCGACTGCGACGTTCATCAAGGTGATGGCACCGCCCTGTTAGCAAGTGGAAATGATGCAATTTATACCGTTTCTTTGCACTGTGAGAAAAACTTCCCCGCGCGTAAGCAGCATTCAGATCTCGATTTCCCGCTCGAAAGAGGCATGACTGATGACGAGTATTTGTATACGGTAGAATGCGCTCTACAGTTAGCGTTCAATTCAGCCTCGCCCGACGCGGTCATATACGACGCTGGGGTTGATATTCACGAGTCTGACGATTTAGGCTATTTAAATATCACCACTAAAGGCGTATTTGAGCGCGACAAACTAGTATTTGATGCATGTAAGCGCCATGGTGTGCCGGTAGCCGCTGTGATTGGCGGTGGTTACCAGCGAAACATTGACGATTTGGTCAATGTACACTTGCAGCTTTACCGCGCTGCTGGCGTGGTAAAATAGCAGGCGTCACGCATCGCCTAATCAATTTGATTGCAAGCTCAGATGTTTCACTCTATACTGGTGTATATAAATACAGTGGTTTGACTGATTAGTATCAGTTTACACCAATAGCGAGTTATAACCATATGCATCTTAGCGCTGCTTATCAGCACCAAAAAGAGTTTGTAGAGAGCTTGTCGCTAGCCCAACGCGAGCGCTTAGCTTTCATCGACTTCAATCTACAGTTTTTTGGTAAAATATCGCGCAGCGACTTAATTAATCGTTTTAAAACCGGCTTGGCCGCCAGCACACGCGATTTTGCCGCCTACCGCGAAATTGCACAGGCAAATTTAACACTCGACCATTCAACCAAGCAATACTGGCGCACTTATCACTTTGAGCCTATTTTTCAATTTTCTACAGAGGCTATTTTGCAGTCGGTGAGCAAAGGTTTTAGTGACGGCATTACCGCTGCTATTCAGCCTTCAGCGCAGTGTTTTGAGGCGATTCAGTTAATTCATCCAAACATACATATTATTGCCGCGCTAATGCGCTCAATTCATCGTCAGGAGGCCTGCCAAGTCAGGTATGTATCTATTAGTTCTGGTGAAAGTTCACGCGTTATTGTACCGCATGCCATTATAAATAATGGCCACCGGTGGCATGTTCGCGCATTTGACGAAAAATCTAGCGCCTTTCGCGACTTCGTCTGTACACGCTTTACACAAGTGAATACTACCCCAAATCAGGCCACTGTAAACCAACGCGCCAAGTGCGACGAACAATTTAATAAGCCAGTAACACTGGTGTTAATGGTGCATCCTGGCATTACGCAACCGCAGGCTATTGAAATGGATTACGCAATGCAAAATGGCGAAAAAATAATGCAAGTGCGCGCCGCATTAGCGGCCTATGTCTTAAGACACTGGCAGGTGGATTGCTCTTTTAAGCACCGAATACTCAATCAAGGCTGTCAATTAGCCTTAAAAAATCACGAGGTCCTTGATAGTATTGATAATCCTCAATTGGCGCCTGGGTTCACCGCAAAAAAGTGAACTACCTGCCCTTGCTAAGGTCCAAAAAGAATAGATTTTAGTGATAACGACCTATAAACTTTACAAGCAAAGCAACGATTGCTTACAATCACGTCGAGGCAAATATGCGAAACAATGGTTCTGATAGTTCTACTAATAGTCCTTTGGACACATTTTCAATTACACATTCTAAAATCCCACCTAACGAATATCCAAAAGATTTGTCCACTACAGATGCAGATTTTATCAATGGCACAAATGAGCCTCATAAAATTTATGAAAGCACGCAGGAAGATGTTTCAGATAAAAATACAATTACCGCTGAGCAAGGTTTCAATGAAGCAGTAATTAATCTGCTTGTTTTACTGTATCAAATCGATGGGAAAGTCACTTTAACTGAACAAGATTTGTTCGACGAAATTATTGCTACCCTGAACTGGCATAGCGGGGTTTCAATTTCAGCGTTCATAAACGGTGCTATTCACCAAGCAAGGGTCGCGATTGATCAGCTCAAAGCCCGTGAATATTTGTTTAAATTAGGCACAGGACTTAATTACAATCCGGCTCAAGCACTTGAATATGCTATGGATATTACCGAAATAGACGGTAAACGAAGCGAAGAAGAAATTGAATTACTCGCCTTACTTTCAAATAGAGTATTAGCCCGAGGCTTAGTAGAATAGTGCATCGTGTAAAGCGATAAGTGTTTTTTACTTTGTAAATTACTCAAATTCCCCTACTATATGTGCACACAAAAACAATAAAGTAATGGATCTAGTTCACATTATGCAAAGCACGAAAAAACCTATTATTTTGGCTATTTCTGGCGCTTCAGGCTCGGGTAAGTCTCTTTTCACACAAAACCTACAGCTCACGCTAGAAAAGCACGGCCAGCCCGTGCTCGTGCTGCAAGAAGACCACTATTATAAAACCCAAGACCATGTTCCGATGGAGCAACGCATCACCACCAACTATGACCATCCTGATGCCTTTGAACATGATTTATTATCCCAACACCTTCAAGATTTAAGCAACAGCAAAAGTATCGACTACCCTAGCTATTGCTACAAGACCCACACTCGCCTTAAAAAGGCGCAAAAAGTAGAGCCCTCTCCTATTATTATTATTGAAGGTATCATGCTGCTCACGCAGATACAGCTTTTCGACCATTTCGATTTTAAAGTATTTGTTGATACTCCCTTAGACGTGTGTTTAATGCGCAGAATGCTGCGCGACACACAAGAGCGTGGTCGTTCGCTAACCTCGGTTGCCACCCAGTACGAGCAGACCGTAAAGCCGATGTATCATAAGTTTATTCGTCCCAGCAAAAACTTTGCTGACTTAATTGTGCCTCACGGCGGCGAGAACTTCTTAGCAGTGGATGTGTTAAGCGCATATTTATTCAAACAACGAAATGGAAATACGCTTGATGATTAGCTTCCTTGGAATAATTTTTATATTTGCCGTTGGTTTTGCCTTAAGTAGTGCAAGAACGCGCATAAATTGGCGTACAGTGGGCGGTGCATTTGCCCTGCAGGCCCTAATTGGCGGCTTTGTTCTGTATACAAGCGTAGGCGTTGAAGTGTTAAATGGCATCACCACCTTTGTACAAAACATCATTGACTATGGAAAAGCAGGCACTAGCTTTCTATTTGGTCCCTTGAGTGACTTGTCACGGGCTGAGAACATAGGCTTTATATTCGCCTTTCAGGTACTCCCAGTCATTATATTTTTCTCTGCTTTAATATCGGTGCTCTACCATCTTGGCATTATGAGTATCATTATTAAAATAATTGGGGGCGGGTTGAAAAAGCTATTAGGCACAAGTAGCCCTGAATCTATGTCTGCTGCAGCGAATATTTTCGTAGGACAAACCGAGGCGCCCCTTATTGTAAAACCATTTATTCCCACCATGACTCGATCTGAGTTGTTTGCACTAATGGTGGGTGGATTAGCCTCAGTGGCTGGCTCAATTATGGCTGGCTATGCTAGTTTAGGAATAGACCTTAAGTATCTTATCGCGGCAAGCTTCATGGCCGCGCCTGCGGGTTTAATGATGGCCAAGATTTTAGAGCCTGAAGTAGCCGAACCAAATCAAACCTTGAGCGATTTAAAAACCGATGCTGAAACCTACGCTAACATATTTGACGCCGCGGCAAGTGGCGCAGCTTCAGGTCTTAAACTAGCGGTTAACGTGGGCGCTATGCTGCTAGCCTTTATCGCATTAATCGCTATGTTTAACGGCATCATTGGTTATTTTGGCGGATTATTTGGGGCACAAGATCTTACCTTACAAGCTATCTTAGGCTATTTATTTCAGCCGGTTGCATGGCTAATTGGCATTCCATGGGCAGAAGCCAATTTAGCTGGTAGCTTTATTGGCCAAAAAGTAGTGGTAAATGAATTTGTCGCCTATCTTGATTTTGTGAAGTATAAAGACGAATTGTCTATATCGTCGCAGGCCATTATTACCTTCGCACTATGCGGTTTTGCCAATTTGTCTTCTATTGCCATTTTAATGGGCGGTATTGGGGCAATGGCACCAAAACGCAGGCCCGAAATAGCCCGTCTTGGCTTAAAAGCAGTGTTGGCGGCTACTTTAGCCAACCTAATGAGTGCTGCGCTAGCCGGCATATTCTTGTCACTAGCCTGACTATAAAGCACGCGTTGTTGTAGTATGCGCGCTTTATGACATGACAAGAGCATTTATTAAAAGAGTATAAAAAGAGAGATTTATGGAATTAAAGGCTGTTGATTATCAATCCCCTACTGCCGCAGAAGACTTTGTTGAGTCCTTAAGACAAACAGGTTTTGGGGTGCTGAAAAATCACCCAATATCCAAGCAGCAAGTCAGCAATATTTACACTCACTGGCAGGCGTTTTTTAATTCGCAACACAAGGCGGACTTTACCTACAATAAAGGTACACAAGACGGTTTTTTCCCGCAGTCGGTGTCTGAAATTGCCAAAGGCTTTAAGAGGAAAGACATTAAGGAGTATTATCACTACTATCCATGGGGACAATGTCCAGCAGAGCTTAAGTCTGAAATTGATAAATACTATCAAGATACCTTAAGTCTAGCCGAGCATTTATTAAACTGGATAGAGCAAGAATCTCCTGAAAGTGTCAGCAAAAACTTTCGTGAGCCCTTGTCTAATATGATCATCAATAGCGGCCAAACTTTATTGAGAATACTTCACTATCCACCTTTGGCAGGCGATGAAGAGCCTGATGCTATCCGTGCGGCGGCGCATGAAGATATTAATTTAATTACTATTTTACCCGCAGCAAATGAGCCAGGCCTTCAAGTTAAAGCCAAAGATGGTACGTGGCTAGAAGTGCCCAGTGATTTTGGTAATTTAATTGTGAATATTGGCGACATGCTGCAAGAGGCTTCTGGTCATTATTTTCCATCAACAACTCATCGTGTCGTCAACCCCAAAGGTGCTGACGCCACAAAAGCGCGGATTTCGCTACCCTTGTTTTTGCATCCTAGGCCTGACGTTGTATTATCAGACAACTACACCGCCGATGCTTATTTGAAGGAACGACTGCGAGAGTTGGGTGTTGTTTAAACCCCCAATTTGTCCATAATAGCGCAAAGCTTTTGCTGTTCACTGCGCTATTTTCAGACTCAAATAGCACTCTACCCTAGCGTATAAGCTCTCACTGCCCCTGTATGGCCTAGTCCTTGCAGGGTTATTTTACTGGCTTTATTAAGCGAGTAGAGCTGCGCAAATAATAAAGTTAAGGTGGCTAGAGCATCGTCTAGTGAATTATGCGCGGGTGTAGAAGCTAGCTCATAACGGCCTCTTGATTGCCCTAGCGTCACCTCGCCATTAGGCACAAAACCATGTTTTTTCTCTACCACATACACTTCTAGCAACATGGTGTCGATGGTAGTAATGGTAACGGGTTCAAGCTCAAGCAGTTTCCACAGCTTACTCAGCACAGCGACATCAAGCGCGGCGTTATGAAACACCCAAACATGGCTTTGTGCATATTGCTGTAGCTGCGCTATTTGCGCCTTAACATGCTGGCCTTTCGCAATTTCATCGGCCACTAGGCCGTGTATTACTGGGCTTTGCTTCAAATCGCCGCTGGCTCGCACCACCTGATAATAAGCGCTCGACAAGTCTACATCAAAGCCTATACCTTGCACCCAGCCAATAGACGTTACTTTAGCCAGCTTTGTATTTAAGTCGGTAAGTTCTAAATCTAGCGCTAACATAGGCAGCTCGCTACAGAACATATTTTTAAAACGCTCTGCACTAGGCGGCGGCCTTCGCAGTATAGTAGTAAAGACCCGCACTATTTTGTCAATCATATTTAGCTAGCTCCGCCTGAAAACTTAAATACAACCGCCTGCTGCGTTTTATAAATGGCCTGCAAGGCCGCTTTAAGCTGATGCCTTTCAATAGAAGACAAATCACTTACCCGCACAAAATTGTTATCGACCTTGTTGGTGAGCTGATGACGCCACCTTAAACGATTCATAAACAACCATATATCGCGAAGGTTGTTTCTGTCTTTAAGCGTTAAGTCGGAGTTGTGCGGTAAATTATGTAGTCTAGCCACCGTGCCAGGCAAAGAAAGCCCGCTCGCTAAAGCGTAAAGTCTCACCACGTTATTAATAATTAGAACGGCCGATTTTTTGATATCAATGGCGTCTTTATGCTCATAGTCTTTTGCATAGATGAACTTTTGAAACATTGATAGCGGCACGCTTGCCTCATGCGCATTTCGCGCTAAAGCAGCCAAGAATGATGACTCTTTAAATAAATCTTGGCGATATTTTTGCAACTCAGTAAACAAGTCCATATCACCTGCAACTGCTCGCGCATCCAAATAAATATTGAAGTCTAATATTGCCTCGTTGGTTGGATTATCCACCCAGTTTTTTGATTCAAGCTTAGCCGCTTTCAGTGAAACGCGAAGTGCAGGATTGCTGGCCATTATATTACCGTCGCAAAGTTTAATACCGCATTCACCAAGCGCGTTACATACATAATCTGCTAAACGAGAGAAATACAGGGCTTGCGCCTCGCTAGGCTCACCTTCCAATAATAAGGCATTGTCTTGATCAGAGCCCATTGTTTGATCCTCTCTGGCCTGTGACCCAAATACTAACCATGTAAATGGCATTGTAGCGTAACCAATTTCTTGTTCAAAAAAGCTAATGAGTTTGCGGGTAATAATATCGGTGGCTTGTGCAAGTATCTTCCCAGCAATGTCATAGTCGCCCGCTTTAGTTGCCGACTTAGCAATGTACTGGGGTACTTGCAGGGCTATCTTTACTAAGGCCTCTTTATTGTTAGCTTTGGTTAAATCACGAATAACAAACAACACGCTGGCCCTTTGCTGTTTGGAAATATCGGTGTTTGTAATTATGGAGTACGGCTGCTTTGTGTGCATCTAAAACAGGTAAATGATGAATACTTTGTTCATTCATGATGCATATCGCATCAAATATAGTCTCATTTCTAGTTAAAAACACGGGCTGTTTAGTCATTACCTCACTCACCGGCGTAGACAAGGAAATACCTGAGGCAACGACTCTGCTTCTCAGGTCGCGATCGGTCAATATGCCCACCAGCACTTTTTCGCGGTGCACTTCGTTGCTCATGACTAACACCGACGACACTCTGCGTTCGTTCATTTGAACCGCCGCATGCTTTACGGTATCAGTAGGCAATACACAAAGCGGTATATTATCAACCACCTCATCTAAACGCTTATGCAACCACATGGAATTAGAATCACTGACCGCTTGATTCTGCAAAGCGTCGGCATTAAGAGCGTTGAAGAACCCTTTAAAGGCCCGCGTTTTAAGCCCTTTGCTAAAGTTAGCCGCGCTGACACACTGAACTATTCCGGGGCTGTCCACTTCAACGCTGAGACCATAGTCAATATTGTCGATTAAATTGGAAAAGCCAAAATAATCGCCGTCACTTAAGTGCCTAATAGGTGAAGAGGCGACCTTAATCGAAAATTGCCCGCTTTGAATCAAAAATAAAGCGCCACGATGCTTCCCTAATAAAGACTCTTTGTTTTGGGTGGTTAAGTAAATTAGATGACTCGTGCTGGCTATGTCACGTAAAGTACTAATATCAAGCTTATCGAAGGGGCTTTGCTGTTGTAAAAAACTTAAGGTTTGCTGCGAACTGTGGTTTGTGTTGGGCGGATGATCTGTTGTCTTACTCATAGTCCCTCCTTGTTAAGCGTCACTTAAGTGTATGCGCAATGTTAACAGCAAAGCTTTACCAAGCTTGTAAAATAATACCTTAGTCGTACCACCTTGGTATCAAAACGGTTTATGATAGAGTACAAGTTGTTACTTATTTGTTAGGAAGTTTACATGTCTTTTGCTTGGCTAGCCTTGGCTATAGCGTATTTAATGCTGCTATTTTGGGTCGCAAAATGGGGCGATACAAACTCACCCGCGGCGCGCTGGTTAACCTCTCACCCTCTAGTTTACTGCCTTGCATTAGGTATTTATTGCACCGCGTGGACTTTTTTTGGGGCAGTTGGCCAATCAAGTAAGCAGCAATGGATGTACCTGCCCATTTTACTGGGTCCTGCTATTGTATATTTGGTCTTCTATCGCTTCATTTACAAGCTTACGCACGTGAGTAAAAAACAGCATATAAGTACTATTGCCGACTTTATAAGCTCTCGCTACGGCAAACGTCAGGTGATTGCATTGCTGGTCACGATTATTGCACTGTTAGCCGCTATTCCTTACATCGCGCTGCAACTTCAGGCAATAGGCTCTACCTTTAGGTTAATCACAAAGCAAGAAGACACCGCCTTGATGATTATTTTATCGACTTCTTTCATTGCTGTTTTTGCCATGTATTTTGGCACACGCAACACCGACGTAACACAGTATAGAAGAGGACTAATATTAGCCATATCCTTTGAATCATGCTTCAAATTGTTCGCGCTTGTGTTGATTGCCATCGTTGGCTACAGCTATTGGGAAAGCACGTCTGGCGAAACGCTATTGCACGAATATACGCAGCCAAATGCCCTGCGTGCGTTCGCATCATTCGACTTTTGGATGCAAACATTGATGGCGGCCGCGGCGGTTATTTGTTTGCCTCGGCAGTTTCACGTAGCGGTTATCGATAATTTAAAAATAAGCCATTTGCGCACAGCCCGATGGTTTTTTCCTGCTTATTTAGTCTTAATAGCCTTGACCATTCCGGTAATTGCCGCAGCAGGTAAAGCAATTTTTGCTGAGCAAGGCTTAGGCGGCGACAATTACGTAATGGGAATTGCAATGGTGTCAGATTCTATCTTATTACAAGTAATTGTATTTTTAGGCGGTTTGTCAGCTGCGACCGCGATGATTATAGTCGCCACACTTACCCTTAGCACTATGATAACCAACGATTTGGTGCTACCTAAATTGATGGACAAGGAGACCTATGCTGGCGTGAACCGCGTGAAGAGAATCAAAAGTATAAGGCGCTTTATTATTTTTGGTATTTTATGCCTTGCATTTGTCTATCAACAGTATATGGCAAACCAAGCATCGCTTGCCTCTATAGGCTTACTTGCTTTTTCACTGGTCATTCAGCTATTGCCGGCTATTGTAGGCGGCTTATACTGGCACCGGGCACATGCCCATGGTGTATATGCGGGACTAATTGCAGGATTCTTAGTATGGCTTATGTTTCTTTTTATTCCCTTGTTGACTCCGAATGGATCTGACTATCTTTCTGGTTATCAAACCCACTTATTGAGCCAAGGTGCCCTGTATAGCTTGTTAACCAATATTATATTTTTTATTGGTTTTTCTCTTTTTGCAAAACCAAGCCTTAATGATCGCATTCAAGCCAAACTATTCGTTGAGCCCTCTAGTTTAGGCAATCAATATAGCGAAAATAAAATAGTTGAAGTCAGTGTCGCTGACTTAAAAACCTTAATTGCCCGATTTACAGGCAAAAGACGATGTGAGCAGTTATTTGAAGCATATGAGCGACAGTCATTAAATAAATCAGGCTTACACAACAAAGTAGATGAAGCACTGCTTGCGTTTTGCGAACGTGCACTTGGCGGCGCGGTAGGCTCTTCTAGCGCTAGGGCATTAATAGAAAGCTTAGTGCGCGGCAAATCACTCGATATTACAGACGTCGTCAATTTTTTTGATGACACCGCTCAAGCCATGCAATTTAATATGAGTGCCCTGCTTGCGTCTCTTGAAAATATTGATCAAGGCATAAGTGTCATAGACAAAAACCTTAAGTTAATTGCGTGGAATAAACGCTATACTAATTTATTTAATTATCCAGATCATCTTATGAACATTGGCACTCCAATTGAGCTACTAGTGCGTCACAACAGACTTCGAGCGAACTTCGATTCAAGCGATATTGAAGCACAGATTGACAGCCGAATGCGCTTATTGCGAGATGCCGCACCGCATAAATTTAGGCGTACTCAAGACAACGGTCATGTCATTGAGATGGTGGGTAATCCGCTGCCGGGCGGCGGCTTCGTTATTAGCTATCATGACATAACGGGATACATTGAAACGCAAGAGGCCTTAAAAAAATCAAATGTCAATTTGGCTGCACGCGTGGAAAAAAGAACCGAAGAAGTGCATTCTATTAATGCTGAACTACGCTTAGAAATAGAAAGACGTAATCATTTAGAAAAAAGCTTAATTCGCGCAAAAAAAGAAGCCGAAGATGCTAACGAAAGTAAAACCCGCTTTCTAGCCTTAGCCAGTCATGACGTTTTACAGCCCTTAAATGCAGCAAAGTTATATTTGGCTGCGCTACAAGAAAACAAATTTGACAATGATACAGGTGATATCTTAGCAAAGCTCAATGACTCTGTCGTATCAAGTGAGACCATTATAAGTACCATACTGGACATATCACGGTTTGATCAGGGGCAGTTAAAACCCTTTATAGAAACCGTCGATATTGCGGCAACCATTACGCCTATTATTAACGAAATGAGTATGAAAGCAAAAGAAAAAGGATTAGAGCTCAGGTATAAAGCGGTTGAATGCTGGGTGAGCGCTGACAAAACCTCTCTTTACCGAATTATTCAAAACCTTGTCTCAAATGCAGTGAAGTACACTCAAAAAGGCAAAGTATTACTGACCGTAAGAAAACGGGGAAGCAAAGTCCTTATTCAAGTGCGTGACACCGGCATCGGCATATCAAAACTTCAGCAAGCGGCTATTTTTGGCGATTTTTACAGAGTAGAAAATACGCAAGAGCAGGGGATGGGCCTGGGCTTGAGCGTAGTAAAAAGATTAAGCCAACAGCTTAAATGCAGTATTCGCGTAGACTCTAAAGTGAAAGTAGGTTCGTGCTTTAGTATTGAGTTTGCCAGTGTTGCGCCCCCTGAAGAACGAAAGGTAATGCCAAGCCCGATTAATTCTATTTTTAGCAAGCTAAGAATACTGTGTATTGACGATCAGCAAGAAAACCTTGATGCCATGAAAACAGTTCTGGAGAAATGGGGGATTGAAGTAGGCCTTGCGCAGTCTTACAAAGAATCTATTGAGGTCGCAAATACCCTTAAGCCGCATATTTTGCTGGTAGATTATCAGTTAGGCAAAGGCGCTGATGGCTTAGAAATAATAGATTTGTTGCGTACGCAGCTTAATATGATTATGCCTGCATGTTTAGTGACTGCGCAAAAGAGTGATGACTTGCTCAAGCTTTGCAGCGATCAGGGAGTAAACTACTTATCGAAGCCACTGAAACCCGCAAAACTACGAGCGCTTATTCAAAGCATGGCGAAATTTATACAAAACGTGGATGTTACCCAGGAGTGACATTTTTAATACTCGTTTACGGGCGGCTCTAACTGCAGCCCTGTTGCAATTAATACCCCTTGAGTGCGATTGTTTATACCTAGCTTACGGAAAATGACGGTGACGTGGGCTTTTACAGTCGCCTCAGCAATACCTAAGTTGTAGCCAATTTGCTTATTGAGCAGCCCGTCTTTCATGTAACACAGCACTTTGTATTGCGACGGCGTGAGACTGGCTACATCTTCAGCAAGTTTACTGAAGTTTTTGTCTACGTCTTTTATTTTCAGGCGCACAGACTCTGGCAGCCATACATCACCTTCAAGCATTGTGCTTATTGCCTCATTTATGCTGCTAGCGCTAGCCGTTTTAGGGATAAAACCAATTGCGCCTAAGGCTATAATTTTAGAGATGAGGCTGGCATCTTCAGTGCCCGATATAACCGCTATAGGCAAATCTGAAAATTGCTTTTGAATATGTAAAAATCCAAATAAATCGCTGCTGCCTGGCATATGTAAATCTAATAAAAGCAGGTCTACCTCATTTTCTTGCAATGTAGATACGGTGCTGTTTACATCGTTAGTTTCTAAAATGTTAAGGTCGGTAAAGGACAGGTTTAAAGCGCCTTTTAAGGCGTCTCTGTATAACGGGTGATCGTCTGCAATTAGGAGGGTGATCATAAGGCTTCCGTGTTTGTTAATCTACTTCAAGTAGTTTAACAATTTATTAACCAATCGCAACGACTGAATGAATAAAATAGTGAGGTAAACGTGCGTTCACCTCACTTCACGGCCTTTGTGACTAATTATCGGTTAAGTCGTTTGTCTATCAAGGAATCAACGACGCTAGGATCAGCTAGGGTAGATGTATCGCCTAGTTGATCATGCTCATTTGCTGCAATTTTTCGTAAAATACGCCGCATAATTTTACCTGAACGCGTTTTCGGTAGGCCTGTTGTCCATTGAATTAAGTCAGGCGTTGCAATAGGCGACAGTTCTTTTCTGACCCACTTTTTCACATCAGCGGTTAATTCGTCGGTAATTACGGTGCCTTCAATTGGGGATATATACACGTATATGCCTTGGCCCTTAATATCATGCGGGAAACCGACTACCGCCGCTTCTGCGATATTCTTATGCGACACCAATGCGCTTTCAATTTCAGCGGTACCTAGGCGATGACCCGACACATTCAGTACATCATCCACACGCCCTGTTATCCAATAATAACCGTCTTCGTCTCTGCGCGCGCCATCGCCCGTAAAGTATACGTTCGGGTATGCGCTAAAGTAGGTTTCAATAAAGCGTTTGTGATCGCCATAAACCGTTCTGGCTTGACTTGGCCAGCTGTCTTTTATGATTAAATTACCCTCTCCAATACCTTGGATTTCATTACCTTCGGGGTCAACTAGCGCTGGCTGTACACCAAAGAATGGGCGTGTTGCTGAACCAGGCTTTAACATTGTTGATGTTGGCATTGGGAAAATCATCATGCCCCCAGTTTCAGTTTGCCACCACGAATCTACTATTGGGCAGCGCTCTTCACCAATAAGCTTGTAGTACCATTCCCACGCTTCTGGATTAATAGGCTCGCCTACCGAACCAAGAATACGCAGCGACGATAAATCACAGCCTTCTACTGGCTTTTCACCATGGGCCATCAGTGCCCGAATTGCGGTTGGCGCTGTGTAAAGGCTGTTCACTTTATATTTTTCAACGATTTGGGCAATGCGACGTACGTCTGGATACGTGGGTACGCCTTCAAAGAATACCTGCGAAGCGCCATTTGCCAAAGGACCATACGCCATATAACTATGACCTGTGATCCAGCCTACGTCGGCAGTACACCAATAAATGTCGTTGGGCTTATAATCAAAAGCATAGCGAAACGTTAGTGATGTGTATAACAAGTAACCGCCTGTGGTGTGCAAAACACCTTTAGGTTGACCTGTAGAACCCGATGTATATAAAATAAATAGCGGGTCTTCAGCGTTCATGACTTCTGGCTCGCACTGCGCGCTACAGTCATCCACTAATTCATGCCACCAAACGTCAATGTTATTATTAAAAGAGACGTCGCCACCGGTAAGCTGAAGCGTTAACACTGCGCTTATCGAGGGGCAAGCGCCATTTGCAATGGCTTCGTCTACGTTTGATTTCAGCACAACGCAGCGCCCTGCTCTGCGCCCTTCATCGGCGGTTATGACTACTTTAGCTTGGCTGTTATTAATTCTGTCAGCGATTGCATTTGGCGAAAAACCACCAAAGATAACAGAATGAACTGCGCCTATTCTGGCACATGCTAGCATGGCGTAAGCAGCGTGAGGCGTCATGGGCATATAAATCGCAACACTGTCACCTTTTTCAACGCCTAACTTTTTAAGACCGTTGGCAAGCTTACACACTTCATAGTGAAGCTGTTGATAAGTGATTTGTTCTGAACTGTCTGGTGAGTCGCCTTCCCAAAAGATGGCCACTTTTTTAGCCTTATCTTTTAAATGCCTGTCTATACAGTTGTAGCTTGCGTTAAGCTGGCCATCTTCAAACCATTTAATCTGGCAGCTGTCGGAGGAGAAGTTGGTATTTTTAATGATTGTGGGGGTTTTAATCCAATCAAGCTCATCAAGATGTGAAGCCCAAAATGCATCAGGGTCACTCACCGAAGCTGCATACATTTCTTTATAATCGGCGTCGCTGAAATGCGGGCCTTGGGTTAAAGAAGCGGGTACTGGGTATTGTTTAACACTCATGGTTTTGTCTCCGTTGATCGGGTAATAAGTCCTTGCTTACAATAGTCTAATTCGTGTATATAAAAATAGTACTTTGGTAGTAATTGTTAAGACGTCAGACCAATGTAAGGCTCGTACTTTTTTCGATTGGCGCTTGTATTGTTGATAGCGAGTACCTAATAAAAAAGGGCGCACAAGCACCCTTTTTTCTACACTAGGTAGGACAAAACGAACATCGTTTTACATTACTTACCGTGTGCTTTAGCCATAAACTCGTCGAGTTCACCACAGTCGTTGGTCATTAAACTTACCACTATAGTGACCACAACAGCAAGCGGCATAGAGTAAAGCGCTGGGTTAATAAGTACGTCTAAGCCTATTATTGAATCGACACCGAAGAAGCGGGCGAATGTAAATAATAAAGACGTAACCAAACCTGTTGCCATACCAATAATAACTGCTTGACTAGTAAGCTTGCGCCACCATACGGCAAATACTAAAGCTGGTGCAAAGGTACTAGCGGCTATACCAAAACACATACCTACAAGCATTGCTACGTTTTGGTCTTTAAGCCAAACAGACATGCCAATAGCAATTAGGGCTAAACAACCAGCGCCTATTTTAGCAAAACGTAGCTGCTGTTCGTCAGTACTGTCAGGCCTCAAAATACCTTTATACAAATCATGTGAAAGACTTGTGGTAGCTGAAATTAGCAGGCCAGCAGAAGTAGACAGCATCGCCGCCATAGCACCTGCCGCAATAACACCCAAAAGCACTTGTCCGCCCATCATGTCGCCTAACATAGGCATGGTCATGTTGGTAGCAACGCCGCGCTTACCTTCTGCAAGTAAAGCAACTAACTGAGGATAAAGACCGTACATAGCGATTAAGCCAACAAAGAAAACCGCCGCGTAGAAAATCGCTAAACCCCATATAGTAATTTCAGCTGATTTACGCGCTTCTTTTGCACTTGAAACCGTGTAAAAGCGGATTAGGATGTGTGGTAAACCTAGCACACCAAAGAACAACGCAATAACCAAACTTGCATTATCAGCAAGGCTTCTCAAGCCAACACCAGGCGTTACTGCGCTAGCGGCGGCGGGCATTAATTCGCGTACTGCCGTTATTGCTTCACCAGGAGCAGCATTTGCCATACTGGCAGTAAGCGCGACTGCTTCAGGGTTAGCCGCTGCTAACAAAGGGGGCACCATTTCATTGGCCGCTGTAATAACACCAACAGGGTTACCAGCAAATATTGAAACAATACCAAACACTAACAAGAATAATAACGCGCCGAACAAGATCGCACCTTGAATCGCTTGGTTATAAGACGTACCTTTCATACCGCCTAAAATAACAAATACACCCATTAGCGTACCAGTAACCATCACCGTTGGTAAGTAGCTCCAGCCCAACAATAGACCAAACAAATGACCAGCACCTACAATTTGTGGAATTAAGTACATAACACACAGCGCTAAAGTAGACACCATGGCGATAGTACGAATACCTTTCTCTTTACCTTTAAAACGGGCATTGAGTAAGTCGGCAACCGTATACTTTCCCACGTTTTTGAGCGGGCTAGCGATAAGCAACAAAACAACAATCCAAGCGGCAAAGAAACCCAGTGCAAGCCACCAGCCGTCTACGCCCATAAGCGCAACCGCACCTGCCACACCTAAAAAACTAGCAGCACTTGCGTAATCTCCCAGCATAGCCCAGCCGTTTACGCGAGGTGAAATACCGCCACCCGCCACATAAAAGTTAGCAGTTGAACTGGTAGAACGACGATGGTAAAAACTGATAAAAAGTGACAGCGCAATACCTAACATTACAATGCTTAACGCAACTATATTTTCCATTATTTAGAATCCTCTTCACTCATCTTTTTGAGGTATAAACGGGTAATAATTACGCCCGTTACAATGATCAGCAAACCACCCCAAATAGCTAAAGGTAATCCTGCAATTGGTATTGCCGCGATGTCTTTAAATGCTGCAGACGTCATTAACGCAACACCAAAATATAGAACCGTATAAATTGATAACGCAATGGCTGCAAACTTAGTTTTACTATCCATAATGAAGCCCCCGTAGGTTTTTAAAAGTTTTATTTGACATATTATTCCTCAATATTTTTTTATAAATGGAACCGGACATGTATATTTTTAAAATCTGCTGTAACGGTGTGCCCATTCGACTACAGCAGATTATTTTTTTGATTCATTCAGTTATTAGCAACACAGCTTCATATCTTAATGTGTCTTAAACGTTAATTTTGTAAATAATGTGTTATCTAAAAATAACAAGAAACTAGCATTTATAACAATAAAGAATCGCACATTGCCACTAAAGTCTGATGATAATGGCTATGCTCTAATAAGGTAAGCATAAGGCCCGTCTTCACCAGAACACTCGCTATTAAAATGCATACTTCATTGAAAACTGAAGGCGGTTCATATCACCGTCAGCGCCTGACTCTATCTCACGTTTAGCCAATGCGTACTCAGCGCCAACGGTTATTTTAGCTGTTGGCTGATAGAATAAATTCAAGCGCATGCTTTGAGTCTTAGCTGTGACACTTTCTCCTGTTAACACCACGTTGTTGTCGGCGCTAAACGCTGAGTAAATAATGTTAGATCTGAATTCATCATTCCAAACATGGCGATAAGCAACAGCAAATGCACTTGAATCAATGGTTTCTATTTCTCCATTTGCGGTTAATACACCGCCGTTGGCTGCATTTATTGCCGAGTAGCGGCCTAAACCGGCGCCGCTGTTAACCGAAATACGGATGTCGTTTTGCGCGCCAACACCTATTTTACTGGTGACACTAAGACCATAAGAGGCTTGTGTAGTGTCAATGTCAGCGCCATTGTCATAGGCCAACTGACGCGCTAAACCAGCTACTTTCACATAACCCCAGTCAGCGGTATGAGTATATCTGACCACAAAATCAGGAATGGCGCCGTCATCGGCCACAATACGACCACCGCCGCCAAAGGGCGTGATTGTACTTTCAGAGTTTTCTACTGCAAAATCCCAGCTTCCAGCAGTATACCTAAGCTGTGTTTGACGATTGAATATTGTGCCGTCAGTGCTACCGATAAAATCGACAGACTCTGGTAGCGCGCCGGTGTCCATAAAGGTTGACCATGTTTGGCCTACTAAAAAGCCTTTATACTTAATAAACGCGTGTCTTATCCGTGGAACATAAGAATTGCTAACGCGCTCGTCCCCACCACCCGTTGCTAACATGTCAAATTCTAAAACACCTGTTATAGAATCACCTTCGTCGGTAGGCGTGTTAGTGGTGAAGCGAAAACGACTCTGTCTGATATGCGCATCAAACTGTGTGCTTTCCTTATCTTTGCCCACTGGTGTAAGCGAAGGTATATAAAAATCTCTGCCAAGGTTGCCTGAACCAAGCGACCCGTCTGAATAATTACTGAATATAGCATCGGCTTTTATATAACCGCTAAACTTAACGCTAGTATCGCCCAAAGTCGCGCTTGCTGCACTTGCAGTGCTACAAAGGCCTAAAGTACCTAGCGCAATTAAAGTGGCAGAACATAATTTTGTTAATTTCATTATAAGATCCCGTAGTTTGTTAACATTGTGTACATATTTAATTAACACGGAGTATTCACGATAATCAGCCTAGTTGAAATACGCCAATGGTCTGTAAGACTGAAGTCGTACTTGCGACTTTTAAAATATGAGATTACCGGCTAGTTCGAAAAAACCTTGCTTAGCTTTCATTATTTTCTACTTGTATTTTAAAATAATTAATATTCTGACTTGCAAATATACATGCAAATGAGTACTATTCTCGTTTACAAAAATGACTCTCCCACGTATTACGCCACCGACAAGGATCAAAATGAAACGAACTACACTTGCCAAGGCAGTTATTGCAGCATTAATCTCGCCGTTGTCAGTATCAGCGATAGCTGACGATACACTCGCCCTTGAAAGCAATATTGAACAGATAAAGATTATAGGCAGCAAGTCCCAAGCTAGAAAAATTGCTGGTTCTAGCGCGTATATCGACCAAGCCCAAATAACGGTAGAAGCCTCTACCGACATTAATCAGTTAATGAAAACCATTCCTGGTGTTTACATTAGAGAAGAGGATGGAGAAGGTCTGCGTCCAAATATTGGGATCCGCGCTGCTTCTGCAGGTCGTGTTAGTAAAGTAACCCTGTTAGAAGATGGCGTAATGATGGCACCTGCGCCCTACTCGAATCCCGCAGCTTACTATTTCCCTACCGCGTTTCGTATTTCAGCTATAGAGGTATTAAAAGGCGCGCCTCTCCTGCGCTATGGGCCACAAACCACAGGCGGGGTTATAAACCTTGTTTCTACGCCAGTACCGGTAAAATTCGGCGGCGAAGTGTTAACGCAGTTTGGTGAAAACAGTAGCCGAGATATTCATGCCTTTGTTGGTGGCACAAACGGTCAGTTTGGTGCACTAATAGAAACGGTTCAGCGTAGCAGCGATGGCTTCAAAAACATTGATCGCTCACAGCGCGATGCTGGCTTCAATATTGAAGACTATGTAGCAAAACTCGAGTGGACCGGCGATCAAAGCAGTCTTTTGGCCAAAATACAGTATTCTGAAGAAACAAGTAATGAGACCTATTTAGGCCTAGCGGATGTTGACTTTTTCCAAGATAAGAACAGACGCTATGGGCTATCAGAAATTGACCGTATGGACAATTCACACAACAGCTACACCTTGAACTACAACTACGACATAAACAATGAGATAAGTATAAACGTGCTTGGTTATTACAACGAGTTTTCACGCAACTGGTTTAAATTAGACGGCGGTAACAATTACGTTAATGCCGCTAATAGCGGCGACGCTGAAGCACTTGCAATTTTGCGCGGTGAGCTTGATGAAACGGGACTAAACTACAAAAACAATAATCGAAAATATGAATCAAAAGGGATCGAGTTTAACGTTCGGTGGTCATTAGATGCACACGATATTGAATTTGGTATTCGCGATCATAGCGACGACATGGACCGCTTTCAGCCTGTCGATATTTATGATCAAATAAACGGCAGCCTCCTTTTTACGGGTACAAAAGCACCCACAGGCAGCAATAATCGACTTGAGGGTGCCGATGCAACCAGCTTTTGGATAACTGATCGCTGGCAAGTAACGCAAGCATTAAACCTTAACCTAATGTTACGCTACGAAGACGTTGAGTCATTTCGCAATCAATTTGCAGATGTTGAGCGTACAGCTATCGCCAGCACTCGTGCAAATAGTACGGATGAATGGCTACCGGGAGTGTCATTTACCTATGACATAAACAATGAATGGCAAGTCCTTGGCGGTATGCACAAAGGCTTCTCTCCATTAGGCGGCGGCGCTAAAGCTAACCAAGAGCCAGAAACCAGCAATAACTTCGAAGTGGGTGCACGCTATAACGCAAATGCCTTATTTGCCGAGGCAATTATCTTTTACAGTGATTTTAGTGACACTACCCAAATTTGCTCAATCGCCAACCCCTGCGACAATGGCGCAGACTCAGGCTCATATGTGCTAGGCGAATCGCTTGTATCAGGCATTGAGTTTCATGTAAGTAACTCTTTTACATATGAAAGCTTTTTAATTCCCGTAGACTTTGCCTATACCTATACCAAAGGCGAAATAAGCAATGATAATACAACAGCAGGCTTATTTGATGGCGATGAACTAAGAGATATTCCGCAAAACGTGTTTAGCCTTAGGTTAGGTCTTGATAACAATGAAGGTTGGGCAAATTACGTTGTGGCAAAATATATGGATGAAATGTGTGTATCTGTAGGCTGCAACCGTGGCAACAGTGAATTTGACAAAACAGAGTCCTTATTTGTAACTGATTTTATAAGTCGCTTTGACGTAAATAATGACATGACTGTTTTTCTTAAAATACAAAACTTGTTTGACGAGCAGAACATCGTTGCCCGTTCACCACACGGTGCTCGCCCAAATAAACCACAAACAGCTTCTATTGGTTTAGAGTATTCGTTTTAAGTTAACAGGAATATAGCCAGCAATGGCACTATGAAGAACACGCCCGCAATATAGGCGATACCATAGGCCTTTTGCTCGGCTACTCTCAAAGAAAGCTGATACGACAAGTTAGGCGGCCATTCTCGCCAAAAACTCACGCCATATATTAGCAATACCGCCATTGAATTGTACACAAAATGCACAAAGGCAATTTGCAATGCCAAGTTGGCATTTGGGCCGGTTATAGACAGCGCAGCCACTACCGCAGTGATACAAGTGCCAATGTTAGCGCCAAGTGTAAAAGGGTAAATAGAGCGCGCTGTCACAATCCCATTGCCTACTAGGGGCACCATTAGTGACGTGGTGGTAGAGCTTGACTGCACTAATACTGTTACCAAGGTACCCGAAGCTATGCCTGATATAGCGCCTCGGCCTAAGCTATTTTGTAACATCTGCCGCGCGCGGCCAACCATAAGTGACTTCATTATTCTGCCCATCCATGTAATGGATAAAATAATCAGTACCATGCCAATAGCGATGCGGGCGGTGCCATCCCATAGGGGTGACAAACTTTCGGTGAGTGCTTTAACGGTGTCTATTATGGGTGAGGTAATTAATTTTATAGGATTAAAACCGCCTATATCAGTGGGCGAGCCAAAGGTGACAAAGGAGACTAAAAATGCGCTAGTTTTTTCGAGTAAGCCAAACAATATCTCAATGGGTAAAAAGATAAGCACCGCAAAAATATTGAAGAAATCGTGAATAGTCGCCGCGTTAAAGGCTCTTTGAAACTCTTGCTTGTTGCCAATGTGGCCTAGGCTAACAATTGTATTAGTGATGCTGGTACCAATATTAGCGCCCATCATCATAGGAATAGCGATAGTAATAGGCAGTCCACCCGCCACCATAGCCACAATTATAGAAGAAACAGTGCTTGAAGACTGCAGTAGCGCGGTGCACACCATGCCAATAATCAAGCCCAGTATTGGGTTTGAGGCATATTCAAATAAGGTGCTGGCATGCTCTTGAGTGGCCACCTTAAAGCCGCCACCAATAAGACCAACCGCGGTAAGCATCGCAAATATGAGCGCAATTAAGCAAAGCCAGCGAATAAACTTCGGCCAGCTTTGTAAGTTGTTCAAAACCTTTGAAGGCTCAATATGCGAAATAACCTCTTTTACATTGGCAATTTTGCTTTGATTCTGCTTTGAACTATTAGGCGATGAAGGCATAAATATAACTCAATAAGTTAACGGCACTATAAACACCTCACGGTTGTACAGCACTTTTGTGAAGCTTTTATTAAACTTTGAATAATTTCGCTAACTATACGCAAAAAGGCAAATAAAAAATACAAAGCGAGTCGCTTAGGTATGACTCGGCTCGACTCGTTATTTCACCTAATATCCGTTATTGCGTTAAAATGGCGCTGGAAACTGCTTGAATACAAGCGCAGTCTCTTTTAAGCATTCTTCGGGCAGTGTAATCTCAAATGCCGCAAGGTTTTCACGTAGTTGAGGCATAGTCGTCGCGCCAATAATGGTGGAGGTCACGCCGTCAATTTGATCAACCCATGCAAGCGCCAGTTGGCTTGGTGTTATATTATATTTTATAGCAATGTCACAGTATGCTTTTGTAGCGCCCTGGCTTTGTAAATTATCGCGAAATAAACCATTGCGCTGCAGCATCGTCCAGCGGCTGCCTTTAGGGCGCGCGCCGTTTGCATACTTGCCTGACAGCATCCCACTAGCTAGCGGTGACCATGGCAAGTACGCGATATTCTCAAACACGCACGATTCGATCAAATAGGGCCAATCTTTAGCGTGTAATAAACTAAATTCATTTTGAATAGACACAGGCTTGGGAATATTCATTTCTGCGCACAAGCGCAAGTAAGTGAGAATACCCCAAGGCGTATCATCTGAAAGCGCCCAGTGACGAATTTTCCCACTGTCGATGGCTTTTTTGATACCGCTTAAAATGTCACGCATACCTTCAATTTCTTCAGCCACATCGGTTGTTGAGGGTTTGAGTTTATTTGGCCAATGATTAGCAAAGTGCGGATGACTGCGATTAGGCCAATGCAGTTGGTACACATCTATGTAATCACTTTGTAGGCGAGCCAGTGAATCATCAATAGCAATGGCTATGCTGCTGCTTGCTATTGGGCTGCCGTCTCGCACATAGCTAAAGCCTGCGCCCACAATTTTCGTGGCAATAATGAGGTCTTCACGTTTTTGCTTGTTGCGTGATAACCAATGACCAATGTGCTGTTCAGTTTTACCATGGGTCGCTTGGGTAGGAGGTATTGGGTACATTTCGGCGGTGTCAATAAAATTGACGCCCGCGTCAAGAGAATATGCTAGTTGGCTGTCGGCTTCTGCTTGAGTATTTTGAATCCCCCAGGTCATCGTTCCCAAACATGCTCTTGAAACTGATAAACCTGAATTTCCTAGTGGTGAATATCGCATCGCTTTCCTACTAATATTTGAAAAATAAAATGTTGAGCATGCTAATACTCATCGGTGGTTAGTTACGTACTTGCCTAGATTTAGGAACGTATTTTTTACATTAAATGCCATTTGCTCTTCTGTGTAGTAAGCGTAGGCACAAAGCCACGCTTCTATAAAAACTATTTTGCCAAAACTTTAAGATGCGCAACCACACTTCGGCCCAGTGCGCTTAGGGCATAGCCGCCTTCTAACACTGACACAATATGACCATTACAGTGCTTATCTGCTACCATTTTTATTTGCTCTGTTAACCAGACATAGTCACCTTCAACTAAACGTAAGTAGCCCATTTCATCTTCAGCATGACCGTCGAAACCGGCTGATATGAAAATAAGTTCGGGTTTGAATTTATCTAAAGCCTCAAACCAGTGTGCTACTAGCAAGCGATAATCTTCACCGCCGGTGCCTGCTGCAATAGGCACGTTTAATATGGTATCACGCGTAGGACCGTCGCCGCTAAAAGGATAAAAAGGATGCTGAAAAGAAGAACAAAACATAATTCGTTCGTCAGATTCCACAATATTTTGAGTACCATCGCCATGGTGCACATCGAAGTCGATAATCGCGACACGCTTAAGACCCATTACATCGAGCGCATATTTTGCACCCACTGACACGTTGTTAAATATGCAAAACCCTGATGAATTAGAATACCCTGCATGATGTCCAGGCGGCCGTACCGAGCAAAAAGCGCTTCTCGTTTTACCCGCTAAAATTAAATCTACAGCGTCTTTTACCGCGCCTGCGCTGTGTAAAACCGCATCTAGACTTTTTGACATCAGCGAGGTGTCATCATCAATAAACACTCGCTCTCCTTCTTGCGTGGGTGCGCTGCTAATAACGCGGTCAACAAAGTCATTATCGTGAGCCAGCTTCAAGGTAGCGATATCTATTTTATGCGAATTCGCGAAATGAACCACATATTCAAGACCCGAGGCAATAAGCTGATCGTTAATCTGATGCAAGCGCGCAGATTGCTCAGGATGATCGTTACCCATGTTGTGTAGATTACATTTTGGACTGCCAATAATAGTGACGGTCATTGCACAGTTCCTTTTTCTGCGTTCTGGATTTCATCACCCATCGCTGGACTGTATAGATGGCGTACTAGTTCGATTTCCCCGGGATCGGCATTAAACACGCGTTTAAAACCAAAGTGTTCAAATACAAAAATCATTGCTTTGTTTTCGCTTTTAACCATGGCAAACATTTTTTTCAAACCCCGAGCGCTGGCAATGTATATCATTTCTTGCAGTAAGCGCTTCGCCATTCCTTTTCCCTGATTGGTCTCTCGTGTCACAAAAGCCACTTCACACGATTTTTCGGGATATAAGTAGTAGCGCCCAACGGCTTCAATTCGGGTTCTAGAACCTTCTTGCTGCACAATGGTTAGAGCAATATCTTTTGATTGATCCACACTGACTAAATCGCAGGACTTTTCGCGCGTCATGTTTTGAGGAATATAATTATACCTCAACCTTAAGGTTTCTTTAGTATGTGAATAGAAGAACTCTTGCAGGCGTCTTTCATCGGAAGGGTTAAGCGGACGCAGGTAGAATTTTTCAGCGTCAATAATAATCGGCTGAAGCTGCATGTCACCAAACTCTGGCACGTCAGTTGGGAAATGTTTTTGATAATCAGGCACCCATAAATGGCGTCTAATCTGCTGTAACAAGCCTTCACGAAAACTAGGATGCGCAACCCGAATGAGCTCTAGAGCTCGCTCGCGGACGCTTTTTCCACGCAGGCTTGCCACACCAAATTCCGTTACCACATAGTGCACATCACCGCGAGAAGTCACCACACCTGCGCCTTCACTAATGTTTGCCACAATTCTAGATATTGTGCCGTTTTTAGCCGTGGAGGGCAATGCAATGATAGGTTTACCGCCTATGCTTTTAGACGCGCCCTCTACAAAGTCGACCTGCCCACCAATACCGCTGTGAAACTGATAGCCGATAGAGTCGGCTACTACCTGCCCGCTTAAGTCCACTTCAATGGCGCTGTTAATAGACACCATATCTTTATTTTTAGCAATATTCGCTGGTTTATTAATATAGGAAGATGGATAAAATTCAACATGAGGATTGTTATGCACAAAGCGATAAAGCTTGTCGCTGCCCACACAAAAGCTAGTGACGGTTTTACCCGGGTGAAAGGTTTTTTCGCGATT
Source organism: Glaciecola punicea (assembly GCF_001756615.1). Classification (NCBI taxonomy): domain Bacteria; kingdom Pseudomonadati; phylum Pseudomonadota; class Gammaproteobacteria; order Alteromonadales; family Alteromonadaceae; genus Glaciecola; species Glaciecola punicea. The sequence continues at coordinate 93,170 of NZ_LZXY01000009.1, read as the reverse complement.
GTTAATGACCCCTTTTTGCATAAGTTCGGCTATGCCGTCGCTTATCATTTCACTATGTACGCCTAGATTTTTATGGGTATGCAAATAGCGCGTCACAGCATCGGGAATTTTGCCTACACCGAGCTGAATGGTAGCGCCATCGCTGACCAACATTGCTACATATTGAGCAATCCGGTCGCTGATTTTTGAGCCTTCAACCACCGTCATTTCCGGTATGTCTTGGGCATGCTCAATACAAGCTGAAAATTCACTTATATGTAAAAACGAATGCCCTGCGGTACGCGGCATCTTAGGGTTAATTTGTGCAATAATATACTTTGAATTACGCGCTGCCGACATCACAATATCGACCGACACCCCAAGTGAACAATAACCTAGTGAGTCCGGTGGCGATACCATAATTAAGGCGACGTCTAGGGGCAGAGTACTATCGCTAAATAAGGTCGAGATCCTGGAAAAAGAGCAAGGCGTGTAGTCGGCTCGACCTTCATCTACAGCTTGGCGAACCGCATCTCCATGAATAAAAAAGGTGTTCACTTTAAATCTATTCTTGTACTCAGGCAGCGCCCATTTGTTCTTTCCAAATGTGGCAATGTGGATTAATTCCAGATCTTCTATTTTTTTGCCATCGGTAATTAAACTATCGATTAAGGCGTTAGGGACAGCAGCATTTGAACCAATAAACACGCGATTACCCGATTTCAACACGGTATGCCATTCAATCGCGTTGTTAAACTGTGATTTAACCATTTGCATGCAAACACTCCTTTATATTTTATGAATTTTAAATATTTATACGCCAGTATTATGGCTATTGGGGTATTTGTAAATAATACTAAGGTAGCCGATGTTTATTTCCTGCTGTTTGCTTTTTGCTGTAATATTACAGTTATAACATAACTATAATAGGCACAGCATGAAAATCCTCGTTCGCAATTTAGCGCGTACTACTACGCAAGAAGAAATATCGGTATTATTTACGGCCCAAGGTGAGGTGACCGAGTGCACCTTAGTGCTTGATCAAAAAACAGGGGAGTCAAAAGGGTTTGCGTTTATCGAAATGCCTAATGAAGAGCAAGCACATGCGGCGATTGCCACTTTGCATCATGCTAATATAGCGAATAATAAAATTAGAGTGAAGGCGGCTGACTAAGCACTTTGGCTACTAACAACTTTTTTTGCCTAAGATTTTGTACATTTTAGGCTCTGCTCACAGTTCGCTTAGCAGGGCGAACGCTACTTTTTCTTTCTCAACAAATTTACGCCACTGGCGCGCTGCTGCCCGGCTGCTGTTAAACTCCTCGGCCTTGGCAAGTTCATTTAAAGCATTTACAAAATCTTGTGTGGCATATAACGATAGGCCGAGCACCATATGAGTATCGCCAGGTCTGTCTAAGCTGCCTTTTGTAAGCGCATTATTTGCTGTGTCTATCGCTTTTTCAAAATTGTCTAAATTGTAATACAGCAGCGCTAACTGGGCGTCGAGTTTGCCGTCGGTCGACAAGGCCGCCGCTTCTATCATAACCGGCACTGCCTTTTCATCTTCTTGCGCCGACTGCCAAGCCTGAGCTAAAAACGTCAAGTTACGCAAGTTTTCATCTAGTAAGCCTGTTTTTATAGCGTGGTCCATCAGCTTAGCCCCTTTATAAGGCACACCATGATAGTAGTAAAGCTGCGCCAAATTAAAGGTGTCTGAAGCCGAGTTAATGAAGCCTCTGTGATAGGCAATTTCCATCGTAGCGAACTGCTTCTCTTCTTGTTCTAATTCGCCGTACATACCGGCAAGCTGAATCCAATACTTGGGTTGTTCATATAAACGAATTAATTTGATTATGATATCTTTTACTTTTTCAGGCGCCTGCATTTCAAAGTAAATAGCGCGCTGCAGCACTAGCCAGTTTTCATCCGGCAGAAAACCTTCGTCTTCGTGCCCTTTAATGGCGCTTTCAATATAATATGCGGCTTCTTCATAGGCCTTGTTTTGGTATAAAGCCTGTGCTTTCAAAATGTAGTTTTGGGGGGGGATAAGGCCATGGTTAAGTGACTCCCACCTTTTTAGGTAAGTAATAACATCACTAAATTGGCTCTGCGCCATACTGAGTTGCGCTAAACTGTATAGCGCGGTTTGCTCAAAACTAATGGGAATGGGCGATTGCGCCACCGCTTCTTTGAAAGAGGCTATAGTGCGTTGAATATCGTCTTGTGAATAATAGATAAAACCATAAAAATTGTGCATGGTTGCACGCTCTATGCTGTTCATGCTAAATGATTTTTCTTTTACAGCGTCAAGTACCGCTAAGGCGCCGGATATGTCACCTTCATCGGCTATTTTTTGAGCGCGCGCAAGCTGCTCATACACGGTAGATCTTAGAGCGGGGACTGTGCGCGTTTCTCGCTCGCTAGCGGATGCGTCCGTTTGCCCCATTGCGCCAGTTGATGAAGAACCGCTGATTTGGCCAGATGCATAAACAACAGGCACAACCATAAACACGCCAGTGATAACCGTAAAGCCTAAGACACTAAGTGTGCACACATTGAATGCTAGGGCGTTAAAGCGCGCTTTGAAGGATTGACATCGCAGCATAATAGTTTTTGCTGTTAATTCTACTGCGCTGATGCAGCGTAAGCAGAATTCTCGCGTCTTTTTTGGTACATTCACGCTAAGTGATTGATAAAATCTCATCGTCATCTAATGTCGCCTTACTCAATCTCAAAGGTAATACGGTTTTGAACCCCAGCAACGGCAGTTGGCTCACCATTAACCATACGTGGTTTGTATTTAAACTTTATTACTGCATCTAACGCAGCTTGCTCAAAGATACCCTGCGGATTTGCTTCTACCACCACGGGGTTTTGCACCGCGCCTGTTTTATTCACTGTAAATTCAACAATTACATAGCCTTGAATGCCGCGCTGCATAGCCCTGCGGGGATAAATTGCCTGTACTTTGGTAATAGGCACATACTCACCGTCTCCCGAGTCTAATGAGAGTCCGCCGTCGAGCGAAATATCACTGCTTAGGTCGGCGGCAAAATTTAGGCCGCTTTGCCCACCGTCTGGTGCGGCTGCATCCATTTGCATAGCCTCCATTGGCGGAGGCGGCTCTTGAGGCTTGGGCGGTTTTCTGGGCTTGCGATCTTTTTGCTGCGTCTGTTGCTCGGGCTGTATCCGCACAAAATCGAGCACTTTACCTTGGGCAGGCTCAGTTAACGCACTGCCACTGGATTGAATTAGCGACTGCATTAAAAAAAACAGGCCTAACGTGATAAGTGCTGCAGCAGCAAAGGCAATTACATATCGAAACATAAGCTAGTCTTGCGTCGCCACGGCGGCATCGTCAATGCCAGCGGCCCTTGTGGCGTCTAGTACTTTCATCAGCGTTTCGGTGGTCGACTTTTTATCCGCCTGTATTACCACTGACCCCTGTGGGTTTTCGGCGTGAAGGCGTTCAATATTAGCCTGCACCGCGCGAACATCTATACGGCGTTTGTTTATCCAGATTTCATTATTTTCGCTTATAGCCACCAATATACTGGCTTTATCCTTTTTCACCGCGGTAGACGCTTCAGGACGATTTACATCAATACCTGACTCTTTTACAAAAGAAGCAGTTACGATGAAGAAAATAAGCATAATAAATACAACGTCTAGCATAGGCGTCATATCGATGTTTGCTTCTTCTTCGTCCATCAAATTTTGAAAATGTTGCTTCATAGTATTTCCTTTATTTTGCTGACTGTGTGCCATTTAGCGTTATTGCAAAAATAATCTTAAAATCGCGGTGACGCTTGCTTAAGCATGCATTAACCAATATTTCTAACCAAGGGCAAAGCTTCTTCTAAGTGAGTGCGCTCGGCCTTTGATGTTCGCATTAACCAAGCAGAGGCAAATACGCCAGACAGTGCGCCTACCATGCCGGCCATGGTGGGAATAGTCGCTTTTGACACACCCGATGCCATAGAGCGAGCGTCACCACCGCCGGTGATCGCCATTACGTCAAACACTTCAATCATGCCGGTAACGGTGCCCATTAAGCCAAGCAAAGGACACAAAGCCACCAGCGCCTGAATGATGGGAATACTGCCGTTTAACTTCATGCTAAGACGCGAAATATACGCTTGGCGAATTTGCTCTGCACTCCAAGAAGTGCGTTCTTTACGCGACATCCACTGGGCAACCACGCTTTTTTTAAGCTGCTTATGCGTTATTTGTATATACATAACTCGCTCTAAAATAAGCAACCACATCACGAAAATAAGCAGGCCGATCACGAGTAGTACTTGACCGCCGGTTTCCGTAAAATCCCTGATTGATTCAAATATTTCAATCATGCACTGACACCTCAGTTACGCTAACTTACGAGAAGTTGTGCTTGCTCTTGCGCTGACCTGTTCAGCGCGCTGAGCGATAACCCCAGACGCTTGCTCTTGCAAGATATACACGATGTTTTTACTGCGCGTATTAAGCATGGCGTAAAACAAGGTAGTGGGGATCGCCACCACAAGCCCTAATACGGTGGTCACTAACGCGGTTGATATACCACCGGCCATCAGTTTAGGGTCGCCAGTTCCAAATAGCGTAATAGCTTGGAACGTCACAATCATGCCGGTGACCGTTCCGAGTAAACCCATAAGCGGCGCCACTACCGATATAATTTTAATAATAGTTAAAAAGCGGCCTAAACGCGGGACTTCACCTAATATAGCTTCGGTTAAATGCAGTTCAAGTGATTCAACGTCAGCGTGCGGGTATTTATCGCGCACTTGCATAACGCGCCCAAGCGGGTTGTTGTCTGTAAAGGTAGTTGATTTAAGCTGCTTGTTAACCTTGGTGCGCACAATGGTTAAGCTAATTAAACGTTCAAAGCACAGTAATAAAGCAATCGCACCCACTATTAATATGATGTAGCCAACTAAACCGCCCTGTTCTACGCGCTCTTTTATGCTGGGCGCCTGCACTAACAAGCCTAAAATAGAGCCTCCTGTGGGATCCAAACCAAAGCGCACCAAATCGCCACTTGATGCTTCCACAGCAGACACCGTGCTTAAAAAGCGCCCGGCTGGCTGGCGAATAAGCTCTGCAACAGTGCTTGTGTTATTGTCAAACTCTAAGTATTTACCGTCAGCGATTAAAGCGAAAGGTCCTACTCTCGTGACTTCTTTATTCACTTTGTCACCGTTTGCTTCAATCACCACGGTATTAAATTTCGTGACTTTGCCGGCTTGGGTCATTTCACGCTGTATTTCAAACCAAACTCTTTCAATTTCATCAATAGACGCCAGCTTTGAAGAGGATCCCATAGACTGCGCCATTTGGTCTAAGAAGTTGTCGCGGCCAGGAATTTGCGCACTAATAATAGAGTTTGCAAACTTATTTTTGGTATCGCCAGCCACCTGTTGCAATACGCCGAAAAGTTCTTTGAGCGAGCCTAAACGAGTGTCGAGAGCACCGTTTAAATCACCAAGTTTAAACTCGTTTTCTTCGAAGTTGGTTTCTAATTTTTCAGACTCGTCCAACAGCGCGTCGCGCTTGGCTAAAGTTTCACGTAAAATACGATCTTGGTCGGCGCGCTTGGCGGCAAACTCATTTTCACGGACCTGATTTTGCTGGGTTTGTGAAAAATTGCCTTCTTCTAGCTGCTTTAGTAAGGCATCTAAATCTAAGGCTTTTTCATTGTCCTGCGCGTGCACGCCTAACGCTAATATAGCGCTTAATGAGACTATACAAGCCAAGTTGGCTAATGGTTGTAGCAAAGTGTGGATTAATTTCATAATGCTTCTCTTTCGCCCTAAATTAGTCGGTAACAGCCACCGGCACCATGATCAAATCGGGTGCAAGTTCTTTTCTGGCCATACGTAGACCTTTCGTAATTTGTGTGCGGTAGCTAGAATCTAGCGCGTCGAACTGCCGAGTTTGCTTATTGTATACACCCTGAGCGCTGCCATCGCGGGTTTGATATAGAAGTGCGGTGCGACCGATGCGTAAAAAGTCGACATTAGTTTCGCTGCCGTTTATATTTTGAAATCCGCTATAAGCTTCAATAGTGCGCCCATAGTCCATCTCGACTTGGTAGGCTTCCATCACACGCCTAAATTTCTCTGATGGCGCCACGCTTGCTCTGTCCATCATAGCGTTCAAATCGGCGATTCTATCGCTTCGCTCTTGCGCTAAAAAAGGCACATCAAGCTCAACAAACTGACTTAGACCACTTATCATGTTCATCATAAGCGGGGTTATTTGGCGCTCAATAACACTTACCTCATCAATTGATGCGTTTATGTCGTCCATTTCTTGCATTTGACTCACTATTTGCTTGTTGAGTTGACCGTTATAAACGGCCAAGCCATCAATCTCTTTCATCAAGGTTTTGTACTGTGCGAGTTTGCTGTCAATTTGCTCAGTAATGGCGTTTATATTATCTTGTGAACGCTGAGCAGCCGCATTTATTTGTATTGCGGCTTTATTCGCTTGATCTAAGTAAAGCGCTTCTTGCGCATTTGCATTTGGCGTTACTGCAGTCACTGCCAGCGTGCTTAATACCGTTGCAGTCAATAGTGGTCGTAAAACCTTCATATGCGTTCCTGAAAAGTTGAATTTTAAGGTAAATAAGTGAACGCGATGAGGATAGGTATTTTCTGTGACAGTTTTATTACACTTTTGCGCAAAGATGATACCTTCACAAATCTGTCATAATTGACGCACGGGAGTGACGCTTGAAAAAAAGGCTAAATGGGAGTTTAGAAAGACTTAGGACGGGCCCAAAACCAGCTTAATACAACAAGTAAGGCAAATGCACTGTACACAAATACAAAAACCCATGGTGGGGCGTGGTAATACAACAAAGTTGATAGCCAGTGAGAAATAAAGGTGCCTGCATAAACCGCTTCACCCGCCTGTTCTCGCAGGGCCATTTCCCATGTAGTGAGCGGGCAAATTATCCCTAGCCAAGACTGCACAACCACAATGCCAATGCCTATAAGATGTGCAATACGAAACCTAACAGACCTTATCCATTGCCAGTGGCGTACTTTTCCTACAAAAATTAGCAGCAAGCCAAATACAACAAACATAATAAACAACACGTGGATTACGAGTAAGGCATCTGCCGCTAATAGATAAAAGAAATTACTGTCCACAGCACTTTTTATATTTTTTACCGCTGCTACAGCGGCAGGGTTCGTTGCGTGCGGTCACTTTTTCTACCGTAACCGCGCGCTGCTTATTTAGCACTAGTTTAAGCTCATAAATAGACTCTACCGCACCTTCGTTGCTGTCCACGCTAATATGAGCATGCAACCCTGCCTCATCCACTAGGCTTTGGACTTCTTGCTTGCGAGCTTCATTGATCACAACTAGCATAAGCGGGTATTTTTTGCTCCCTGAAATACGGCTAACTTTTGCTTTATAGCCAAACCTGAGGGTATTTTGACGCGCATCTTGGCGGCCTTTGAAAAAGAACTTGTCTGACATGTGTGGGTCCAACTGTGGTAAAAACGGTGACCATTTAGGTCGCAGCAATAAATTTTACTAATTGTACCGCGAAGCGCACAAGCAGCCTACCGTTTTCACAATTGTTGGGGGAAGTGTTAGCAATGCGCCCTAACTTTCTAACATCGCCTGATTCCTACCAGAGCCTTTTTCGGCGTATAGCGCGTTGTCAGCTCAACAAAGACCAGAACAATGACTTTTGCGTGTTATTTCTTATGTTTTATTTCGACGCCTTAGCAGCAAAACTTTAGAAATAACGATGATTTAATGGCGTATTTATGAAATATATATACGATAATCTAAACATTAAGCTCTTGTCGGGATTGACGCACAAAAATGAGCAATGCTTGAAGCTGTATCTTGGCTAATATCAACACACACGATCGGGAACACCTCAGTAGCATGAATAGTGCCCATGACTTGGCGGCATTTTGCATTAACGCCTGCTTTTAAAAGCAGTCGGTAAAAATTAATGCCTTCATCGCGCAGTGGATCACACTCATTTACGCTTATCATCGTGGGCACTAAGCCTTCTACGTCTTTTATATCAGCAAAGCCAGGCCATGCCAAAGGATTACGATTAGTGAACTCGTCAATGCCGTAAATAATAGCGCCTTGATTGTTATGCAGATCGAGCAAAATACCGTTATTCTCAGTTGAAGATGGATTTTGCTTCAGCGGCCACTGCCCGGCAATATAAGGACAAAGTGCATATATTCCGGCAATAATACCAAGCTTAGATTCTTGTTTTAACCGCAGCGCGGTCGCAATCGCCAAATTGCCGCCGCCACTATCGCCAGCCACCACAATGCGCTTTGGATTGATCAACAGTGATTCACTTTCTTCACTCAGCCATTTTACGCCGGCAACACAATCATCTAAACCCGCTGGATATGGCGCTACCTCTGGGGCTGATGAAGCCACTAAAGCATTTCTAAAATCGACCATGGCTACCGCTATTCCTTGCGCCGCCATTATTCTGCCCCATGCTCTATAATTGCCATCGAAGCAAGACATAGTGGCCATGCCGCCGCCGTGAATATAATAAACACAGGGCACTATTTGGTCATTATCAGGACGTATGAACAAGACCTTAACCGCGTTGCCATTAGGCTTTGACGAGAAGATTTTGGTGCTAATAGCAAGACCCTTTGAAGGCGCTATTTGTTCATTATCACACCTGTTCAAAAAGCCACTTATAGCAGTTCTGGTAGCGATGGCTCTGTCGGTATTGGCCGCTCCTAGGGCAGCCTCGCGGTTTTCAACGTTACCGCTACCGCCCATTGCTACTTTGCCAAAAATAGCTTTAATACGAGGGTCTATTCTTATATCGTCGTTGATCTTACTCATTTTTTACTCCTGTTTTACGTGTGGGTATATTATCGTAAATAGCTTAGACTACCCACCAAAAGCTTGGATAAAAAATTTCTGAATTAAGAAAATCGCGCTATTTAAAATTATACTTAAACGATAAACTTAATTCACGGCCCCGGGTTTCAGAACGTAGTAATACGTCTTCAAATTCTAGCCTTTTTTCTTGATCAAGCAGATTTTGAAGTTTAACCGTAATGGTCGTATTGAAGTTAGGATAGTACTTGTATACCGTATCAAATGAATGAAACGGCTGCTCAAAACTATCTGCAAAACCATCTATGCCAGGAATAAGGATCCGCTCACCAAACACGTTATAAACGAATGAAGCAGAATGCTCGCCGTTGTCAGAATCAAAACCTAACTGCAGGTTAGCCACAAATTGAGAGTGCCCTGTTAAACGCCTTTTGGTGTTGGTTATAGCCGCCGACACGCCTGTTAGTTCAACAATGCTTTGCCTATCTAGCACTATTTGTGAGTCGCTTAAGGTAATATTCCCCGATGCAAATAAGTTGTCCCACACACCGTCGCCCATAATGTCTAGACCTTGCAAAAACTCCATTTCAAGGCCGTATACAAAGCCCGATTCAGCGTTAGCTATGCGTATAAGCGGCGGACCATCTTGGGCCGGTGACTGCACAGATTCAATCGGATTGTCCATATCTTTATAGAAAAGACCCACCGAGATATTATTACCAGCCTCGCGATACCATTCCCAGCGCAAATCTAGGTTGATGATAGAGGTTGTTTTTACGCCCGGTGTACCGGCAATAGGAAAGCCTGTTAACGGGTCAATATAAGTGGCTGAACTCACTTCGCGTAGGTCGGGACGCACCACAGTTTGACCAATACTACCTCTAAACTGCATCGCATCACCAAGCATGTAGGTCAGCGCTAGCGCAGGGTAAAAGTCGCTCTCGGAAAAAGCAAGCTCTTCTAAACCGTTTTCAGTTAAGTCAAATTTGCCAGTTCTGGGGTCAAATGGCGCGACTACTTGCCTGAAGTCCTCAAAGCGAACGCCGCCGCTAAGGCGCCACTGGTTTTTATAGAAGAAATCACCTTCAACATAATAGGCATCCACTTTTTGACCAGCAACGTAATCATCGCCTGCGATGGTTGTATCGCGAATAACGGCACTGCCGGTTTGCTGTGCATTTAACAAAACCTCATCACTAAAAATACTGGAAAAGGTATTGCCTTGTAATATCTCAGCGTTAGCAAAAGCGCGTGTATTAATATCAAAGCGTCGGTTTTGCGCCGTTCGTGACTTAGTCACAAAGTCAGCGCCAAACTTAAACTCCATTTCCCAATTTTCAATGCTCATTGGGTAGCTAAAATTGTAGCCGAAGTTTTCCAGCCTATCGTTCAAATTTTGAAACGAATAGCGCGCGGCAGTAGGCGCATTAGTTAAACTTATTTCGCTGTTGATGTCAAAAATACTGTCTAGATTTGCATCTTCAATAATAAAGCGTGATTCAAAGTTACCAGGCGCATTACGCAGTGAACGACCCAATGAATAGCGCCAGTCAAAGCCAATAAAGTCATATTCGGGAAAGGTATGTTTACCTTTAAGCTGATTCGTAAACATTCTGCGTTCTTCATATTCAACCACCACATCACGAATACGCAGATTTTCCCCTACACTTAAATTCTCAGTGTTACCAAATTGTTCTCGTATTTCGTCTCGGGTGTCACTCAATACAATTAAGCTATAGTCAAGCTGATGGTTGCGATTATAATCAACACCAAAGGTGAATAGATTTGAATATTGAACGGTAGTTTCAGTGGCTGATATATCGTCAAAAAAGCGCACTAACTCTATCTCATCGCCAATGCGATCGGCCTGCTGTAGTTCATACTGTTGCGTTACTCTTGTTTTATTACTATAAGCATTAGCTAACAAAAAACCTATCCGCCACTTGTCAGTAATATCGTAGCTGTTGCCATAGGTAAGATTGAAGCTACCGTCGGGGCCGATAGACTCTGCTAATGGGTCGTAGCTGCGCTTTACTGATATAAATATATCCCGCGCGAAGTCAGGGTCGAGGTTATCTAAAAACTGCTTATTTTCCCAGCGTTGCAAGATTAATGCGGGTGCAGCACGGCTGCCGTCGTCTTTGCCGCGCCAGTCAGAATCTCCGCCTTTATAAGTAAGACCATTACTGCCATTGTCTGCGTTATAGCCCGTGCCTAAACTAATGTTGAATACTTCTTGGGTAGGAATAGACTTTAAGCGTATATCAACGTTACCGCCGCCAAACGACGCCGACATAGAGGGTGAGTATGATTTTTGCACCGACAAACTTTCTATAATGTCAGCGGGAAATAAATCTAGCGGGATAACGTTTCTTGTTGGATCGGGGCTTGGCACCGCCGCACTATTTAACGAGGTACTTGAATATCGTTCGCCTAATCCGCGCACGTAGATAAACTTTCCGTCTACTAAGGTTAAACCCGTTACCCGGCGAAGTGCCGACGCGGCATCGCTATCCCCAGTGCGTGATATTTGATCTGCGCCTAATATGTCTACCACGAAGGCTTGATTTTTGCGTTCTTCAATCACCGCCGTCGCGGTACCTTTAAGCCGCGTACCTTTCGTCACAACTTCTTCAATAGCTTCTTCATTTGTACTTTGAGCGCTACTAATATTTGTGACGGTAAGGGATGCTAGCACCATTAACGTGATTGTAAACAGCGGATACTGTTTTGCACCTAACAACATGTGTTACCTCATTCACTACTGATTTATGTGGACGTTCTTTACTATTTTACAAAAGCTAACTGCGTTTTTATAATGTGCAAATTCACGCTAGTAATCCGGTATGCAAACCCGTCTGATACAAAAGTACGCTGGCGTAATATCGTTGCTCAGCGTACTTAATTGCTTCAATTAATCCCCAAAGGCGCAGAATTAGTCTTCTAAACCCACGGTCCAATCAGCAGTCCAGTTATTATCAGCGCTTTTCACTGCGCCAATAAAGTTTGTGTTAATAAAGAAGCTATTAACAGCGCTTACATCAGTTGGGCTGGTGGTATCAATGGTGTATATGCCGTTAAGTACTGCCGCGATGCCGCCCGAAACGATGCTGCTGCCGGCTTGTGCAGTGAACCATGCTGTGGTGTCAAAGGCACTGTTGCTACTATTTTTCACCGCCTCATCGCAGGCTAACACCGAACTTTGAAAAACCATTTGAGGACTTGCACTGCCGTTAACGTTGCCAAGCAATGTCGTGTCAGCATCGTTTGTTAAGTCTAGCTCTAAACATTCACCCATGCCGGCAGGACCCGTTACCACAACGTTGTATAACTGTGCGTTAGTCTGGTCGCGCAACAACACACCTTCTGAGTCGTCTTCACCGTCAAAGGTGTTACCAATTATAGTCATATTGGCAATAGTGGGGTTTGAAAACGGTGAGCCAGTGCCGCCATCTCCGTCGCCTTCTATGCCACGATTAGCGTCGGAATTATCACTCGCATGTTTGACTAACACAAACTGTAGTTTACCCTGATAACCATTATCCCAATCGACCGAATCGTCTTGAATACCGGTTAATACAACGTAGCGAGCATTTACTGCACCGCCGAAGAACTCAATGCCATCATCAGCATTTTTATGCACTTGTAAATACTCAACCACCGTGCCTGATCCAACACCACCAAAGGTAATACCGTTAAGTTCGTTGTCAGGCGCTATTTCGAATCCGCCGTGCATAACGCGTACATAACGCAGTGTACCTGAGCTTTCGGTGTTGTTAGATCCACCAAATACAGCGCCCTCTTGCGCGCCTTCAACCTGCAGCGAGCAGTCGCCTGTTTCTGGGCATTTCGTTGAGTAAGCATTGCCAAGTACTATCATGCCCCCCCACTGACCGGCTGCACCATTGGCTAAGCCAGCAACCACACCATTTGCTACATGCTGACTTGATGTGAAAGTGATAGGTTTAGCGGCAGTGCCGTTAGCCTCAATTGCAGAGCCTCGACTAACAACTAAGTAGTCATTGCCAGATGCGCCGTATACTACTACGCCAGGATCAATCGTTAGCGTTACGCTGTCGCTGTTATCGCCGCCCACAAATACCGCGCCAGAAAGCGCATAGTGATTGCCTTCTACAAGGCGCAGATCACTGGTAATACGACCTGTAATTTCACAGGTGTTAGTGTTGCCGTCAACCGCCGCTATGCTGCTTGTGCCTTGTGGACAGCCCAGTGGAGTTTGCACAACTGTTACTGCACCGCCACCAAAACCAAATGCCCAGCCGCTGCGCCAATCGTTCTCACCTATGGCTCCTACAAAGTTATTGGCAGTAAAAAATGCGTCAATGTTAGCCGGGTTGGTACCTGCGCTTAGCAGTTCGCTTTGCGCAGTTAAGGTACCGTCTTGATTCAAGCCTAGCTGGCCGCGGTTCTCAAACGCCACTACCTTGTTATTGGCCTGTAAGGTGGAGAACCAGTTGCCAAGTTCCACACCGCCTTCAACCGTGTTAAACGGTTCAACACACGAAATATATGAGTGAGAAATAGTAATGTTACCATTGCCAAGATTGCCCTGAACGGTATCGTCTGAATCCATTTCTAAACATTCGCCTGTCCCGCTGGAGCCCGCAATTAGCATGTTGTAAATTTTGGCGCCGCTTTGATCGCGCAACAATACGCCTTCAGAGTCGTCTTCGCCGTCAAAATTGTTGGTAATAATGGTGATGTTAGCCAAGGTAGGCAGCGAGAAGTTGGGACCGTCTCCACCATCGCCATCGCCTTCTATACCGCGGTTTGCATCAGAATTGTCGGCAGCATGTTCGATGTATACGTATTGTAATTTGCCTTTATAGCCGTTGTCCCAGTCTACCGAGTCATCTTGTATACCGGTTAATACCACGTGCTTTGCGTTTACGCTACCGCCAAAAAATTCAATGCCATCATCTGCATTGGCGTGCACTTGTAAGAAATCTATTTCGGTGCCTGAGCCTACGCCGCCAAAAGTAATGCCGTTTAGTTCGTTGTCGGGGGCTATTTCAAAACCTGCGTATTTCAATACTAAGTAATTTAAATTACCCGAACTGTCGGCGTCGTTGGTGCCACCAAACACCGCGCCTGAAGCTACACCTTCCACCTGTAATGAGCACGTAGAGCCATCGGTGGGGCATTTAGTAGAAGGGGCGTTGCCTAAAATAACCATGCCACCCCATTGCCCTGCCCTTACTTCATCGCCTAGTACGTCGTTCAGCGAGGTCATTATAACAGGACGAGCCACTGTGCCATTTACTTCTATTTTAGAATCGCGGCTTATCACTAAATAATCGCCGCCGGTTCTGCCTAGTATGATAGTGCCTTCTTCAATTTCTAAGGTGGTGCTGTCAGCTTTATCGTTGCCGATAAAAACAGGACCTTCAAGCGCCCATACGGTGTCGTTGGTGAGTGTAACTTTACCGTTTATGGCGTCGGCGTTCGTTAAACGGCCGCTAATTGCACGTACTTCAATTTGTTGACCTAACGCGGCAGACACTTGACCCGTTAAAAACGAATTAGCCGAACCTACCCTGTTATTGTCCACCGGCGGCGCTACTGGGGGCTGATTATCGTTATTTATAACGCTGTTATCAATAACATCGCCTTCTGAAATATTAATGTCGCCACCACAAGCGCTAAGTGAAATGGCCGCAGCCACTAGTGAGATGCTAAAAATTCCGTTGCGTTTCATGTTGCTCTCCAACTCATAAGGGTAAGAAGTATTCGAATTAATGAGAGAGTAGCGCAGGCAAATGACAGATTTGTTACAAGCAAACATTGTCACAAAACTTTCATACTAGACAGGGATTTGAATCATGCAAGTGTTTTCTGGCGGGAGTAATAAAGGGTTTGGATATAAAAGTCAGGCCTTAAAAAACCCAGCGAGTCGAGCTTATTTGTAGCAATGGGGTTACCAAGGGATCCTATCGGTCTCATTATAAGGCTTATTTGCAACAGGAAATATTCACCGGCCAAGATTGTCGGCCGCCGCAGCTTTCTTCAATCGAGGCGTTTGCGCACTTGCCGCATTGCCCACCAGACAATACCAACAATCGGCAGAGTTACCCCTGCCGTCACTACTCCTCGTGATATCTGCGCCATCTCTGCAGCCGGATAAAGCAGATAGGCTGCCAGCGACACTGCGTAATAGCTGATTGCAACCACCGACAGGCCTTCTACCGTCCGCTGCAGGCGTAATTGGGCATCCGCGCGCCGGTCCATACTTTCAAGAAGCGATTGATTCTGGGTAGAGCGTTCTACGTCTACGCGCGTGCGCAGCAGATCGCCTGCTCGCATCGCGCGGTCTGCCATGGCCCGCAGCCTGACCTCGGCGCTGCTTACGGTGCGCATCGCAGGGGTATAACGACGTGACATAAACTCCTCAAATATCTGACGTCCCTCAAATCGCTCCTCGCGCAGCACTTCAATACGCTGGACCACAATCTCTTCATAGGCATGGGTGGCAGAAAAGCGGAATGAGGCCTGTGAAACCATTGCCTCGAGCTCAGCCGAGACCTTCAAAAGCCCAATTAAAGTATCCTGCGCCGGCAGGGTGTTACCACTCATTTCCTCAATCAGACGGGTTAGCTCAACGTCAACTTGCCCCATACGCCCCGACATCTCGCCGACCCTCGAAAAACCTAGCATCGACATAGTCTTATAGGTTTCAATTTCGCACAGGCGCTGCACAATGCGGCCTAGACTTCGCTTACCGATATCCTTATCAGCGCTCACAGCAAAGCGAGAGTGTCCAGCCGCATCGATACGAAAGTCGCCTGCTATAGTCGCGGTATCGCCCAAAACACGTGCAACCGCTACGCTCTCACCAACAAACCAGTCGGAAATTGCCCTGCTCAAAGTCTCTTGAGAGTTGCGTGTCTCAATCCGAATCAAAGCAGATGTGATCCGAACGCCAGGTGCCAAAGACAACCAATCGGCAGGGAAAACCTCGAAATCGGCCGGATCGAACGCCCGTTCTGATAGATGCTCAATGAACACAGTGTAGGTCACAAACTCAGAGTGACTTTCCCATTTTAAGGTGTGACGGCCAATTTTGCCGAAATAATGATTGCTATTAGGTGACGGGTGCACTGCACCAAAGCGGTCAAGCAGGTTGAGCAGATGCGCTCGGTCTACGCCGCGATCCCGCGCTATAGCACGCATTGGCTGTTTAACCGCAAGAAACACAGCCACGCAAGGCGCCGACAGGGACGGAAACGGCCGTGCATGCAGCTCATTTGCTAAGCTAAAACGCAGAGGGTGGTCGGTAATTGACGGCATAATATCGGTTCCAGCAAGATTTACGGCACTATATGCTTACGCAGCAGATATGAAAATGGATGGTTACAAGCCTGCATCTTATAAAAAATGAGCTTACACGCAAAAAGGTGGGGAAACAATTCACGCTAATATTGAGTGATTATCGGTAATACGCAAATGCATTACCGAGCCAACTCAAACAATATAACTGCGCACAATTTCGAAAGAGCCTTAAAAAACTAACTATTTTTTGTTTTCTTAGACTTTTTCTTCTTAGCGTTCTTTTTAGATTTTTTGTCTTTCTTGTTTTTCTTTTCCTTCTTTTTCTTTTTTTCTTTTTTATTTTTTTTGTCTTGCTTAGATTTATTTTTTTTCTTTGATTTTTTGCTCTTTTTCTCTTTCGCTTTTTTTACATCATCAGCAGACTCATTGTCTGCACTAGCGTCATCTATGGATGCTTCTTCTATATTAGCCACTGGCGTAATATCGGCTTCGCTCTTCGGCGATTTAGATGTTACCGAAATGGTTTTCTTAGCCTCACTTGTTTTTGTAAGTGTATTTTTTACAGATGTTTTTTCAGCGACTGCTTTTTTAGTATTACCTGATTCAAACATGGTCATACCTAATTTTTTAAAACGCGTAATTAGATAGCCAACCTGGACTTTGTTCAAAGATGATTTTTCAGAGGCTATGATCTTACTTTCTCCATTGTTAAGAGATAATAATGCCCTTGCGCGTTTTCCATTTAGGTTGGCATGTTGTGCTAATTGTTCACATTGCAGTAATGCAGGAGAATCGAGTAAGGGTTTAACAGTTGCAGAGTTGGTCATTGGTGCTCTCCATATCTTTTTAAGAGTGAAATTGGGACTAGATTAACTATAGGTTCTATTTAATAGTTTAGATACTTATTTGTCTGGATCACCATCGCTAAGTAATCATTAACGCGGTGTATGTTGCAATATAATATAGAGCTGATATTGCGCACCCATTTTAAGAAAAAATTCTCTAATATTTTTCACCCAAGCAATCAATGATGGCTTGATTGCATTTTTCTAAATTGGCCACAAACATTATTTTATCTGGCCAATTCACAATGGCTATTCCTTCGAAGCACTGAGGGCTTGAAAGTGTGAGTAAATTGCTACTGTGCTACCTCTACAGCGACCGAATTGGGCTCAAGTTGCGCTAGCTGGCGCAAAATAACCCGTTCAGAAACAGCGAAATATCCATTTTCTTCCACTAAAGCCTGGCCTTCTTGTGACATTATAAAACGCAAAAATGTGCGTGGGAGCGTAGTAAGAGCCTGATTAGGTGGCTTATTTACAATTATATAAAGATAGCGCGTAAATGGATAGTCACCTGCACGTAGATTATGCGGGGTTGGCCTAAAGTATTGCCCGCTTTCATTTGCAATAGAGAGCATTTTTACATTGTCGTTTTTATAACCAAGCGCAGCATAACCAAGCCCTCCAACGCTAGACGCTATGGATTGCACTACCGAAGATGAGCTAGGCATTTCGTTTACAGTTTGTAAGAAGTCACCGTTGCACAAGGCTTTTTGCTTAAATAAATCATAGGTGCCCGAGGCTGAATTTCGCCCGTATAGCTGAATTTTTCGGCTAGCGCCGTATTTGTTAATGCCTAAGTCTCTCCAATCGACTATTGCGTGTTTTGCGCCGCATAAGCGGGTAGCTGAAAACATCGCGTCTACTTGGGCCAAACTTAAGCGCTCTAAGGGATTATTTTTTTCTGTGTAAAGCGCAATAGCATCTATCGCCACAATAAGGGTGGTAGGCGCATAACCATGTTTATTAATAAAAGCAGCCACTTCTTGCGTGCTTAAAACCCGCGACATGGGGCCAATATCAGCGGTACCTTGAGTAAGTGCTTGGCTAGCCGTGGCGGAGCCTGTGGCCTGAATTTGGAAATTAATATGTGGGTACAGTTCTTGAAATCGCTGCGCCCATATAGCCATGAGACCGGCTAGTGTATCGGAGCCCACCGAACTTAGAGTGCCGTAAACGCCAGGAGTAGATCGATAATCATTCGTATCGACTATCGGCCTCACTTGCAGCTCTAACAGACTATCTGTAGGAATAACTTCGTTTGCCAGCGTTGGACTATTTACCAAAAACGCGCATAAAATTAAACCAACGAAAAAAAGGTCATTATATTTTCCACTCAGCTTGTGGTTTCGCCGCGCGCTTCGATTCATGGCTACAAGTCTTCCCAATCATCGCCGATGAGCTCATTAGGCAATAAAAACGAAAACTTACTGCCTTTTCCCACCGTGCTGCTTATTTCCAAGCGAGCATTGTGGTGGTTAAGTACGTGTTTCACAATTGACAGCCCTAAGCCCGATCCGCCTGTTGTGCGAGAACGGCCTTTATCTACTCGGTAAAAGCGCTCGGTCAACCTGCGTAGGTGCTTGTCTTCTATGCCATCGCCGTTGTCGATGACGGCAAAATAAGCGCCGCCGGCTTTACGTTTGAATTTTACTTCAATACTGCCCCCCCTAGGGGTGTAGTGAATAGCATTAAAAAGTAAGTTGGAACATGCGCTGCGCAGCTCTGGTTCAACTCCATATACGCGTAAATCATTGTCTATCGTGAATTTTATGCTATGTTTTTTGATTTTATTAAGGGCGTTTGCTTCTATTTCTACCTGCCTTAACATGGCCTGCATATCAACCACGTTCTCAAAAATACGGTCACTTGAGGACTCAATACGCGATAAAATAAGCAGGTCTTCAATGAGCACCTGCATACGTTTTGTTTGCGAACCCATTTCTGACAGCGCCTTTCCCACAATGGGGGGGGAGTCGGTAGTCGTAGATTCTAGCACCTCCAAATAGCCATTTATAACGGTTAACGGGGTTTTTAGCTCATGCGACACATTCGCCACAAAGTCTTTGCGCATTTCTTCTAAATGAGACACCCTTGAGACGTCGCGTGCAATCAGCAGTAACTGGTCTTGTCCGTACTCCATCATTCTGTATTCGAACATTTTGTTTGGGTTAGTGGGAGCAGGGACTTCAATGGGGTATTGATAGTCGCCTTTATGCAAAAAATCGACAAAGCTGGGATGGCGTATAAGATTGTCTACTCGACGGCCTTTATCTTCAGGCCAGTGTAAGCCTAGCTCAATGCGGGCGTTACGATTACACCACATAATACGCGCGTCTTTATCAATTACCACTAAGGCATCAGGCAAGGCTTCGGAACCTTCACGAAAACGCTTTACCAGATCGCCTAAACTCTTACGTTTAGCCCTATTACGGCGCTGCAGATAGTATATGCCTTCATAGATATGATGCCATATACCAGAGGCATTTGGCGGCGACATTGTTTTGCTATGCCATAGCCATTTGGTGAGTTTATATAAGTGCAGATAATTTATGATAAGCACTACAACCAGCGCTGAAATGAGCATGAGCATTACGTGGTCAAACAAAAATCCCACTAGCAAAATAGCGCTTAGGTACAGCGTGAATCGCAGCAGCGTACGCGACCAAAACTGAGGATAGTACATTAACTCAACTCTTAACCGAAAAACGGTAGCCCGAACCACGAACCGTTTGTATTAGGGTGTCGTGTCCATTAGCAGATATCGCTTTACGTAAACGCCGTATGTGTACGTCGACCGTGCGGTCTTCTACGTAAACATTAGTGCCCCACACGTTGTCAAGCAACTGCTCGCGACTGTAAACTCGTTCGGGGTGAGTCATAAAAAAGTGCAAAAGTTTATACTCGGTAGGCCCTACTTCAACCGCCTCATCAAAACTAGTCACCCTGTGTGACACTGGCTCAAGCACAAGGCCATTAAATTCTATAGGCTCTTCTTTAGTAGTGGGCGTAACTCGGCGCATCACCGCTTTTATGCGGGCAACTAGCTCTTTAGGCGAGAATGGTTTGGTGACGTAGTCGTCGGCGCCCGCTTCAAGCCCTCGAATCTTATCGTCTTCTTCGCCGCGGGCGGTTAGCATAATAATGGGAATATCTTTGGCGACGTCATGTTGTTTTAACTGCTTTGCAAACTTTATACCACTGCCACCCGGCAGCATCCAGTCTAACAAAATCAGTTCAGGGTATGGTTCTTTAATTTTGGCAAGACCCACGTCGTAATCTTGCGCTTCAACCACCGTAAATCCAGCCTGTTCTAATACGAAAGTAAGCATATCGCGAATTGGCGCCTCGTCTTCAACTACTAAAATGGTGCGGGACATCTTTTTCTTCACTCGCGTCATAAATTTAAGCCATAGTATTAGAGTGATGTGTGACAGTTTTATGAAACAAGTCACAAAAGATGTCAAGTAATGAATGATATTCACAGTGTACAACGTGTTGCAAAGCGACAACAGCAAGAAATTTTGATCAAGTCTTTGACCCATCGTCATGGTGTTGCTACTCTCTTGCTCCATTTTTGTAAATCAAAGGGCTAAGTGAAAAGAGTATGTGGTTTAAAAATTTAAAAGTATATCGTTTTACCAGTAAGTTCGCCTTCGATGAAGAACAACTCCAAGCGATGCTTGAGAGCATGCCGTTTCGCCCCTGCTCTTCACAAGACATAGAAAGTAAAGGCTGGATTAGCCCCATTCCCAAAGCTGAAAACTTATATCACAAAGCCAATCAAGACTTTTTATTCAGTCTAAAGCGCGAGCAAAAGCTGTTGCCTGCCAGCGTGATTAATAGTGAACTAATACAAAAAGTCGGTGAAGTAGAAACTGAAACCGGCTCGCCTATGCCTAAAAAAGCGCAAAAAGATTTGAAAGAAGAAATTACGCAGCGTCTTTTACCGCGTGCTTTTAGTAAATTTGGCGTAACTAACGCGTTTGTTTCCATCGATCAACAAATTGTGGTGGTAGACGCCAGTTCTGACAATAACGCTGAAGCAGTTTTGTCTTGCTTACGCAAGTGTATTGGCAGTTTGCCCGTAGTGCCTTTTTCTAAAACTCAGCAGCAAGAAGTATTAACCGACTGGTTGATAAAAGACGTCCCCGCTGGCTTTGAAATACTCAATGAAGCAGAGTTTCAGTCAACGGCGGAAGACGGCGGAACTATTCGCTGTAAAAATCAAGATCTCGACGCCCAAGAAGTGCTTAATCATGTGCAAGCGGGCAAAATGGTACACAAGCTGGCGATTTCTTTTCAAGAAAAGTTGACCTGCATTATTGCCGAAGACTTATCTATTAAGCGCTTGAAGTTTACTGACATAGTGCTTGAGCAAAACGAAGATATTGAAAAAGAAAACGTAGCATTGAAAATTGACGCAGACTTTATGTTGTTTAGCAGTGAAGTGAAGGCGTTTATTGCCGAGTTAGATACTGTCTTTTCGCTTAGCGAAGGGGACGCTATTTAGCCAAGCGGTTTGATATTAAGCAACGTTATTTGAGACAACCAACTTACCTTCATTCAACTTTCTTTGCGCTATACACGAAGCATCAGAAAGTTGAGAAAGGCTCGCCTAATCAAGCGAGCCTTTTTTCTGTTTTCTACGCCTCCGCTATTTCTCCCACACGATATACTTTTTTATATTTTTTCGTTAAATGTGCTGACAGCAAGCTACCCAACACAGCCGGCGCTATCCAGAAAATAATTTGATACTCGCCAATGCCAGATAAAAGATGTCGGCCGCCGAAAGCCGCAAATGCAGTATATGCGCCAATACCCGAGCCTATCATGCTGCCAATATGCTCAAGCAAGTAGCCGCCAGGCCTAATGTTGTTGCATAGCACGTAGCGCAGCATACTTATGCCCGCGCATGATCCTAAGATACCGAACAGCAAATGCAAGGTCTGCTCGCGCACAATGCCTATTGCTATAAATACAAGCCCGCCCAGTGCCAACATAGCCAAGGGACTTACATAGCTTACCTTGCGCAATAGACTGCGATTGTTAGCGGCTTTAAGTACCGCATCGCCATGGCGCGTGGTGGTATAGCTTAGCAAGGCTAAATACAGTAAAAACAACCAGAAATAACGCACGTTCTCTATTACTATCGCCGCATTGGGTGCATTGGCTAACTGCGGCTTTACAGCCAAGGGCATGGCAATAACCATGACCGCCATAACGGCGCCCGTGGCAGCAACGCAATACATTACATTGCGATAAGCGCGACCAAATTTCTTGTGTTTAAGCTGACCTTTTTTAGTCAACAGTGGCACCCAAAATAAGATTAAGGCGGCGGTGCCAACTACTATGTGTAAAAAGAAAAGCGTTGAATGAATGTGTAACATGCGTGTCTCTCGTGTAGTTAGATTTGATGTTACACAGCATAATGAATAGCGCATGACTAAATAAGTGTCGTTTGTCATATTATAAATCATGACTTTTGGCCTATACTGCACACAGGCGCTAAGGTGATAAGCTACAGAAAATTCGATGTGAAGAGTAACCTATGGAAATTTTAAAAATGTCTGCGGAAAGAATTTCAGCGACAGTGACTTGGCTGGTTGTTACCAGCTTTAGTCTTTGGATTATGTGGACATCGCAAAAGTTTAGCCTATTTCATATTACGTTTGCATTGGTGCTATGCATTATCTACTTTGCCATTTATATCCGCGTAGCGAGTGAGCACGAGCCCCAAAAGCCATTTTTTCAAAGAAGCACCTTAGCCATCACCCTCTATTTTTTAATAATAGGCATTTATTTCGTTATTCCCGTGTTCTTCATCGCTATTTTTATGGTAATTTTTAGCGCTGTAACGCGCTATTTTATGACCTTTCGACAAGCCATTTTGATATCGCCTATATTAGCCCTGCCCCTGTTTTTCGTATTCACATTTTATTGGGGACAAAGTACGGTAATCGTTAATACTCTGCTATTTTGGACATTCAACATATTTGCACTAGTAATGGTAGACACCGGGCTGCGAGAGCGCGAGGCTCGTCTGCAGGCCGAACTGACCACCAGAGAGCTCAAAGCCACTCAGTCTTTATTAAATGAAGCGGTAAAGCAAGGTGAACGCATGCGTATTGCGCGCAATATCCACGATTTATTAGGACACCACCTAACCGCGTTAACGATTAATCTGCAGGTAGCATCACGAAAATCCGAAGGCGACGTAAAAAATTCAATAGAGCAATGCCACCAACTAGCGCGGCTATTGCTTAGCGACGTGCGTGAAGCGGTAAGTGATATTCGCGATAAAGGTAAGCTTGATTTAGAGACCAGCATTCGCAGCATGCTGGAAAAACTACCCAAACTGTCGATGAATTTACATATTGATCAGAACATTCAAATTGACGATATTCAAATTGCAGACGCTATTATAAAAACGGTACAAGAAAGCATTACTAACACACTCAAACATGCGCATGGTGACAGCATTTCTATTAAACTCGCTTATTCTGAATTAACAAATGATTCAGTTAATCAATATAAACAGATTCAATTAGACATTAGCAACGACGGCAAAATGCCTAACAGTATTTATGAAGGCAACGGTTTACGCGGTATTAGAGAAAGGCTCGCAGCATTAAAAGGCAAAGTAGACTTTAAAGTACAAGCAGGTAAATTTTACACTCAATTACTCATTCCCATGAGTCAATATGATTAGGGTATTATTAGTAGACGACCAAACCCTCGTTCGCCATGGTATAAAAAGTCTGTTAGGACTTTCACCTTTCATAAACGTAGTGGGAGAGGCTGAAAATGGCGTCGCCGCCTTGGCATTTTTAGACCACAACAGCGCGCTGGTCGACGTAGTGCTTATGGATATAAGAATGCCAAAATTAAACGGTATTGAAGCGCTAATTGCCATGCGCGAAAAACAGATTAAGACTCCCGTCATTATGCTGACCACCTTTGATGATCACGAATCACTTATGCAGGCTATCAAATCGGGCGCCAAAGGCTACTTGCTTAAAGATGTGTCGCTTGAAACCTTAGTGCTGAGCATTGAAACCGTGCACAACGGTGACACCTTAATACAACCGGCTATCACTGAACGTCTTATTGCTGGTTTACAAGGCATAAAAGGTGAATTTGAATCTGCCAAGCTGCCTGAACCTTTGAGCAAAAGAGAAACCGAAATTTTGAGGCTAATGGCAGCGGGTTGCTCGAACAAAGAAATGGCCGATAGTTTATGTAAATCACAAGGCACCATAAAAAATCAGGTGTCGAGCATATTAAGCAAGCTTGGGGTTAGAGATCGCACGCGGGCGGTGCTAAAGGCAATTGAGTTAGGGGTGATTTAAACGTCACTTTAAGCAGAGTTTACGATTGTTTATGTAGGACCTAATAATCTCCCTACTGTTTAATAACATCATAACATTTGTAAAAGTAGAGTTGGCCGCATAAGCCGGGTTCTGTAGACTTCTTTCAAAGAATGACAATCATTCGTCTAGGCTATTAATCGCTTAATAGCTCAAGCAACCTACCCGTTCCCAACGCGGGCCGCGCCATAAGGGAACCTATTTGGTCTTGCTCCGAGTGGAGTTTACCTCGCCATATACTGTTGCCAGCAATGCGGTGCGCTCTTACCGCACCCTTTCACCCTTACCTGAGCCACTTACGCGGTGCAGGCGGTCTTCTCTCTGCTGCACTTGTCGTCGGCTCGCGCCGCCCAGACGTTATCTGGCACCCTGCCCTGTGGAGCCCGGACTTTCCTCCCCTAATAGTCAATAATTTTCATTACCGGCTACTCGCAGCGATTGTCTGGCCAACTCTGGGCGAGAGTATAAACTATGTGTCGAATAGGATATATATAAATTGCTACTTTTATAGAGCTTACTCGACACCTTGATGTCACACATTCGCGTTGTGATACACATTTTGCACGTCATCGCAGTCGTTCAGCATATCCATAAACTTTTCAAACATAGGCATGTCTTTTTCGCTAATATCTTTTGTATCTTGCGGAACCCACGAGATTTCCTCAACATCAAACTCAATATCTGGAAAACTTTCAAAGAGTGACGTCTTGGCTTTAAAAAATTCAGTATCAGGCACAAACACAGTCACTTTTCCGTCATCTACCTCTACGTCGGTCACATCTACATCGGCTTCCATGAGCGCTTCTAGAATGACCTCATCGTCGTCACCGTCAAATCCAAATATGGCGAGATGGTCGAACATAAACGCAGATGAATTTTGAGCGCCTAACTTACTGTCGGTTTTAGTGAAGCAGTTACGCACGTCGGTAATGGTGCGGTTTGCGTTGTCGGTTAAACAGTCTACTATTACCATACAACCACCTGGACCGAAACCTTCATAGCGCGCAGGCACAAAGTCTTCACCTGCTCCACCAACGGCTTTTTCAATTGCTTTATCAATGACATGGCCTGGAACTTGGTCTTTTTTAGCTCTTTCTATAAGCCTGCGAAGTGACAGATTTGCGTCTGGATCGGGGCCGCCACTTTTGGCGACAACATAAATTTCTTTCCCATATTTCGAATAAACTTTTGTTTTTGCCCCTTGGGTTTTCGCCATAGACAATTTTCTTACTTCAAATTTTCTTCCCATAAATAATTCTTCGCTGTTTTATGTTTTTATGATGTTTTTATGATGCTTTTAATAGCTTTGATAGAAAAGCTATCACGATAATATTATATAATGTTAAAGGTAGTGTAGTTAATTTATGCGCAAATTACGGTTACTGACTATAATTGCAATTGAGTTTTCGATACGGTTTTTAGACTGTCAGCCTCAGCGCACATTAGCTTAACGCAGGCCTAAAACAAATGAGCCTGCGATAAATATTCGCGTGACTGCATCTCTTGCAAACGACTTAGGCAACGCTGAAATTCGAAGCTTAAACGGCCATTTTTATACAATTCTTGCATATCGACTTCAGCTGATATAATTAGCTTCACTTTGCGATCATAGAATTCATCTACCATAGCAATGAAGCGACGTGCGATGTCGTCGTTAGTCTCATCCATTTGCATCACATTGGCTAACAGCACTGTTTTATATTGTCGACTGATACTAATGTAATCAGTTTGGCTTCTGGGACCATCACATAGTGCCATAAATTCAAACATAATAACGCCCTCGGCCTTTTTCATCGCCGGTATTTTGCGCCCTTCAATGTCTATCGCTACGTTAACATCATACTTATCGGCGCTTAGCTGCTCGAAATAATCGTTGAGGTTTGCTTGTGCCTGTTTATCCAAGGGAAAATGATAAATTTCAGCCTGCTCTAACGTTCGCATACGATAATCATTGCCGCTATCTACATTAACCACTCTTGTATGTTGTTTAATTAAATCAATAGCGGGTAAAAAACGTGCACGCTGCAGGCCGTTTTTATACAAACCTGAAGGTTCAATATTAGAAGTTGCTACCAGTACTATCCCATGAGAAAAAAGTTCTTGAATCAAAGTACCTAAAATCATTGCGTCGGTAATATCGGATACAAAAAATTCGTCAAAACAAATTATACGTGTTTCATTCGCTAGCTTTTTAGCAATGATCTTAAGAGGATCTTGCTGCTTGTCTAAGCGTGTTAACTCTTGATGCACTCTTTGCATAAAGCGATGAAAATGTACCCGCATTTTATTGTCAAAAGGTAAGCATTCGTAGAAAGTGTCAACTAAATACGTTTTTCCACGCCCCACACCACCCCAGAAATAGATGCCTTGAATAGTCGGCTTTGTCATACTGCGGCCAAAGGTCGCTTTTAAGGTAACACGCCATTTCCGTTTCTTTTTAAGTTGAGTAAGCTCATCATATAGTCGCTGCAGTTCTTTAACTGCATTTTCTTGTGTTTCGTCATACTGAAAATTTATAAAAGATAAGTCGTCTTGGTACTTTTCCCAAGGGGTCATTCATGCGCCTTTTTGTTAGCATAATCCATTCTTCCCTAATTATACAAGGCTAGTGCTTATTTGAATAGCTGTGTGCAAAGCATTGACGAAGATTAAGTTTGAGCACACCCATAAATTTACGTAAATAAGCATAAATAGCGCTTGCAACTCGCGCCACTATAGTAAAAGATCTAACAAATATTTTTATTTTTGGAATTTTACATGGACCTTCTCGCATTATTTATTGGCATTGCTGTTGGCTTAGTTGTGGGTTTTACAGTTGCTTGGCTATGGGCTAATTCACTTTCTAAAGCTAAAAGTTCTGCTTCTCAGTCGACTGAATCTGAGTTGAAAACGATGCTTACTCAGCAGGCCAGAAATCACTTAGAAGCTAGTCGTGTTTCTATTCAAACGCTTGAGTCTGAACTTAATCGTTTACTGGCTAGCGTAAAGGAATATGAGCAATCGTTAACTATTAATAACGATGATTTTTCAAAAAGCACATTTTTCGGTGAACACACCGCTATGTTCTTACGTAATACAGAAGGTAAGCCAAATAAAATTACAGTGACTGAGTCAAGTAAAAATCAGCCTAGGGATTTTGCCAACAGTGGTTCAGGGGTATTTGTGGGGTCACCTGCAACGCAAACAGCTAAGAAGGGGGAGAAATCATCCAATTAGCTTGAGATGTGAACTAACGCCCCTAAATTAGGGTCTGTACTAGGTAGTAAAATCCAAGGTATTTAAATTTAGGAGCATATTCATACATGAAACAAGCTATCCGCCAAGCTGCTTTTGTACTTCTGACTGCAGCTTTTGTTGCTGCAACTTCCGCAACTGCTTTAGCAGGCATTCCATTTTTTTCTAAAGATGAACTACCTTCTTTGGCGCCCATGCTAGAAGGTACAACACCAGCCATAGTCAGTATAGCAGTTAAAGGCACCCAGCCAACCAGGCAGCAAGTTCCCGAAATGTTTAGGTACTTCTTTGGCGCACCTAATAATCAAGCACAAGAGCGACCTTTCCGAGGGTTAGGCTCGGGTGTAATTATTGATGCAAGCAAAGGCTACATTGTGACTAATAATCATGTGGTAGACAACGCGGATGAAATTTTAGTGAAACTCACCGATGGGCGTGAGCTAGTCGCGACTAAATTAGGCGCTGATGAGCAAAGCGATATCGCGCTGCTGCAAATAGACGCGGAGCGCTTAAACGAGCTTAAAGTTGCAGACTCAAACAACCTTCGCGTGGGTGATTTTGTCGTTGCTATAGGCAACCCTTTTGGTCTTAGCCAAACGGTAACCTCTGGCATTGTGAGTGCTTTAGGTCGCTCAGGCTTGAACATTGGTGGTTACGAAGACTTCATTCAAACCGATGCTGCAATTAACAGAGGTAACTCCGGCGGCGCTTTAGTTAATTTACGCGGCGAGTTAGTTGGCATAAACACCGCTATTTTTGGTCCAAACGGTGGTAACGTTGGCATAGGATTTGCCATTCCTAGCAATATGATGCAAAGCCTGGTTGATCAAATAATTGAGTTTGGAGAAGTAAGACGAGGCCTGCTGGGTATTGTTGGTCGCGATGTTGATGCAGGTTTAGCCGAAGCATTCAATTCTCAAGTAAATATTGGTGCGTTTGTTAACGAAGTAGCGCCTGGCACTGCCGCGGAAAAAGCAGGCTTACAAGCAGGTGACATCATCTCCGAAATTAATGGCAACAGCCTATCAGGCTTTAACGAACTACGGGCAAAAATAGCCAGCTTAGGTGCTGGTGCAGAAGTAGAGCTGACAGTCATTCGCGCTGGTAAAACGCAGAAAGTAGACGTGGTACTAGACGCCGCTGCCGCCGCTCTAGCTGAAGCTAAAGAGGTACACCCAGCACTAGAAGGTGCAACTTTAAGCAATGGTAAAGACAGCGACGGTAAAGACGCAGTCATTATAGATGAAGTAGCTGAGAGTTCGCCCGCAGCGGGAATAGGCTTACGTGAAGACGATATTATTGTAGGCGTCAACCGTAACCGGGTCGATAATATTAGCGAGCTGACAGAGCGGATCGCAGATAAAAAAGATGTAATAGCACTGAATGTTAAGCGCGGTAATAGTAATTTGTACATTGTGATACGCTAAGATACTACGTTTAGTCGACTTAAATTTGTGCGTGTAAAAGTCCATCAATACTGATAGGCCTTTTTTATTTCCACCTGAAAACACGCTACTTATTAAGCCTTTACAAGCAGTTTAGAAAACGGACAAGTGTAAAGACTATGCTTAAACACATGAATTTGCTATAATTTGGCCAGTTGAGCAGGTGATTGTCACCGTTTTTGGATTGTAAATGCTATGTCTTTGTTCCCTCGGTTTTTGCTAGCGTTACTAAAACCTATCATTCTTGGTGTGGTAGTCGCCGCTTTACTACTGTTTCTTTTTCCTGAGTTTCGGCAAGGGGAAGGTTTAAAATTAAACTGGTTAAATCAAGAGCGCAACGTCCCGCAACGTTTAAGCTATTACGACGCACTCGCCATCAGCGCCCCTGCCGTTGTTAACATATATAGCGTTAGTCTAGAGAATTCAAACCGATTATTTAGAAGCCGCCCGATAGAAAGAACAAATTTAGGCTCGGGCGTAATAATGCGTGAAGACGGCTACTTATTAACGTGTTATCACGTGATCAGAAACGCTGATAGTATTTATGTAAGCATTCAAGACGGACGTTTTTTACCCGCTCAGTTAGTCGGTTTTGACGAGATTACCGATTTAGCTGTATTGCGAATATTTGAACAAAATTTACCGGTAATACCCCAAGTAGAAGAGCCCAACTTACGTGTAGGCGATGTTGTTATGGCCATCGGCAACCCTCTAGATTTGGGCCAAACAGTCACCTCTGGCATTGTGAGTCGCTTAGGTCGCAATGGCCTTGCTAATTACTTTGACCGCATACAAACCGACGCTGTGCTTAACCCCGGTAATTCAGGCGGTGCGCTTATCGATTCAAATGGATTCTTAGTCGGCATTACCAATGCTAATTTCAAAACACTCGACAGTCGCCGCAGGGTACAGGATGTGAACGGTGTTAACTTTGCGCTGC
Source organism: Glaciecola punicea (assembly GCF_001756615.1). Taxonomy (NCBI): domain Bacteria; kingdom Pseudomonadati; phylum Pseudomonadota; class Gammaproteobacteria; order Alteromonadales; family Alteromonadaceae; genus Glaciecola; species Glaciecola punicea. The sequence goes on along the minus strand of NZ_LZXY01000009.1, from coordinate 63,214 downwards.
CCTACCCATTAGCCAAGCGCGTAATGGACGAAATTATTGATAATGGTAGAGTACGCAGAGGACAGTTAGGTTTTAGTGGTAACGGATATGACAACCGTGGGATTTTGGTCGAAAGCGTAGCGCCTAATGGCCCAGCCGCAGAAGCGGGTTTACGGGTGAATGACTTGTTGTTGTCAGTGAATGGGGAAGACACAATTGATTTGTCAAAAACCTTAGACCTAATCGCAGGCACTCGCCCTGGGGCTCAGCTAGAACTTGTTGTGAGTCGCAATGACGAGCTTATTACCATGACCGTTACGGTGGGTGAGTTAAATCCCGACATGGTGTTCAACAGCTGAGAGCCTAAACGTCAAGACGGCTACTGCTAGTTTTACGCTTGAGCATTATAAGATCTTCACAATCGGTATGCTTATTTAACGCTCACACGCTCTATATGCGCGCCTAGTCCGCCTAATTTGGCTTCAATTGCCTCGTAGCCTCTATCAAGATGATAAATTCTATCAACAATAGTTTCACCCTCAGCTACTAAACCCGCAATAATTAAACTTGCTGACGCACGTAAATCAGTTGCCATTACTTGTGCGCCCTTAAGTTTAGAAGAGCCTTGAGTGACTGCATTATTACCTTCTAACTCAATTTGTGCGCCCATTCTGTGCAATTCAGGCACATGCATGAAGCGGTTTTCAAAAATTGTCTCAGTAATAACACCATTACCAACTGCGACTGCGTTTAAGGTTACAAATTGGGCTTGCATGTCAGTGGGAAAACCTGGGTGAGGCATCGTTTTAAGACTGACCGCTTTCGGCGCTTTACCTTTCATGTCTAGGCTTATCCAGTCAGGCCCAGTTTTAATTACCGCACCGGCTTGTTCTAGTTTGCTAAGCACGGCATCGAGTGTAGCAGGCGCTGCTTTTTCGCAGCGAATAGAACCTCTCGTTACCGCCGCTGCAACTAAGAAAGTACCTGTTTCGATGCGGTCAGGCAAAATATCGTATGTGCATCCGTTCAGCGTTTCGACACCGTCGATAATAACCTTATCCGTACCGGCGCCGCGCACTTTTCCACCCATGGCATTAATACAATTAGCCAAATCGACAATTTCGGGCTCTCGTGCTGCGTTTTCAAGTATCGTTTGGCCTTGGGCAAGAGATGCTGCCATCATTAAGTTTTCCGTGGCACCTACGCTTACCATATCCATAAAAATTCGCGCGCCTTGCAACCTGCCATTAACAGAAGCTCTTACATACCCCTCTTCAACGTCGACCTTAGCACCCATTTTTTCAAGACCGCTAAGATGAAGATTCACGGGACGAGCCCCAATAGCGCAGCCACCAGGCAGCGATACATTTGCTCTACCATACTTAGCAAGCAGTGGACCTAGTACCAGAATCGAAGCACGCATGGTGCGCACTAGCTCATAAGACGCGGTGACACTGTCAAGTTCACTGGCATCAATTTCAAGCGAGTTTGCACTTATTTGATTTACTTTAGCGCCAAAATCTCTGAGCAATAAAATAGTGGTCGTAATGTCGCGAAGGTTGGGCACATTAGTAAAGGTACAAGCACTGTTGGCAAGCAAACTAGATATAAGTACCGGGAGCGCTGCGTTTTTTGCCCCCGATATGGTGACAGTGCCATGTAAAGGAGGACTTTTTTTAATTATTAGTTTATCCACGGTGAAATCCTAATTAAATAACTTTTCGCGCTGCCACTGAGCGGTACCGAATGTTTTTATGGAGACTGCGTGAATGGTGCCCTGTGAAATAAGCTCGGATAAAGGGGCATATACAAACTGCTGCCTTTTAACACGACTCATGTCTTCAAACCGATCGTCAATCGCAATAATTTGAAAGTGAGTGCCTTCACTCTTCACCTTCACTTCTTGTAAGCTCAAAACGCTTGTTAGCATTTGCGCAATTTCTTCGTTAGTCATAATCTTCCTAAATTAATATTGTAAACGATAACACTCAGATATTTAAAAGGATTCTATCGCGTTAAGATTGTGTTAGCGCCACTCAATTGCGCAAGATTAAGGAGTTTATCAGGAACGTTTGCAAAGCTCACATTTACTTTGTTTACTTTTGCGTCTTTTACCACATTAATTAGCCATGCTAGTCCCGCTGTGTCTGCGCGCGCTACTTGCGCTAAATCTATTTTCAGATTGCCTTCACCCACAAGTTCCTGCTTGTCCTTATCGGCAAGGGTTGACCAATAGTCGTGCACGAGGACTGTTTGGTCTAACTCTCCGCTTATCAATAAACAGGCAGTATCGTTGTTAGTAGAGGATAAACTCAGTGTCATTTTCACTCTGTTTTTTCACCCTCGTTCAAAGATGCTTTTTCTTCAGTTTTCGCTTCACCATTGTTCAACACGATAGGTCGTCTAATATTTTCGCGCATAAGCTCAATAACTTTCGTGATCCCCTCTTTGCGCAATATACTTTCAAACTCAGACTGTTTACTAGACAAAAGACTTATGCCCTCAGCAATCATGTCATATGCTTGCCAGTTGCCGCTTCTAGGATCTTTTCGTACCTTAAACGCAACTTTTATGTCGGGACGATCATCGTCTTTAATCACGGCGCGTACCGTAACATCACCGCGATCACCGAAATCTCTGGGGGGATCAAATTCAACCGCCTGATCGTCATAGTAGCCCATTGCAACAGCGTAGGTAGTTATTAGGTACTCGCGAAAAACCGACACAAACTCAAATAACTCTTTCTTTTCAACTTGCCGAGCATATTTGCCAAGCACTTTAAATGCAGAAAAGCGGTGGTCTATATATGGCATCAATTCTTCTTCCATAATAGTACGCAGGTTTTCAGGATCTTGCTTAATCTGTTCTTGCTCTCGTTTTATGCGTGCGAATGTATTTGATCCAGCGTGCTCTATCATTAGATAAGGGTCGTCTTGCGCCACCATAATCTTTTCTACAGATACTAACTGAGCCGATGGATTCACCGGATTAGCTAAAGAAGTGTTAGCAACAACAGCACCAGAGGTGGTAAACATCACAAGCGCCGATAACAAAGTAAGAGAGCGCAAAGCAATTGTCGCATTAGTAAGAGTTTTCAATTATTCGCTTCCTTGTTTAAACAGTATCTGGCCAATTAGATCTTCAAGTATGAGTGCAGACTTAGTATCGAAAACTTCTTCACCTTCTGTCAAATATGGACAATTATTTAAGCTAGTAGTTTCACACACCTTGTCCTCTTCTATTCTGGCCAAGTCTTCTGGAAAAATGAAACCCGGTAACAAGCCAATAAATTGCTCGCCTAAAAGCCCCGATGTTAGAATAGACAAGCTGCTCGTGTCAGGGAAAGTGTTGGCATACTCGGTTGATATTTGTAGTTCAACAATAGGCACCAAATCCGTTTTGTGCAAATAAATGCGCTCGACGCGGCCAACCACAACACCGCCCACTTTAACTGAAGAGCGTGGTTTTAAGCCGCCAATATTGTCAAAACGGGCCTTGACAGTGAATGTCTCACTGTTGCCGGCCATTCCTTGGTTGACAACCCTTAAAGCTAATAACATTGTCGCTGCAATAGCAAGTGCAACAAACAAGCCTACTAAAGTTTCTGTTTTTCTTGTGGTCATTGATAATCCTAGCTAAATGCCGAACATTAAAGCGGTTAATATAAAATCTAATCCAAGTATTGCGAGTGACGAATACACAACGGTTTGCGTGGTAGCCTGACTAATACCTTCGGAGGTTGGGATGCAAGAATATCCTTTATAAAGCGCAATCCACACAATAACCAAGGCAAAAACTGCACTTTTTATTATGCCGTTTACCACATCTTTATCCCATTCCACGGTTGCCTGCATGATTGACCAATAACTACCAGCGTCAACACCAAGCCAGTCAACCCCTACTAAATGGCCGCCTAAAATACCAATCGCTGAGAATATAAGCGTTAGCATAGGTAAACTAATAATTCCCGCCCAAAAGCGCGGCGATACCACGCGACGAAGCGGATCAATTGCCATCATCTCTAGCGAACTGAGTTGTTCTGTTGCTTTCATCAATCCAATTTCGGCGGTTAGCGCTGAACCCGCTCTACCCGCGAATAAAAGTGCCGTAACCACAGGCCCAAGCTCCCTTAAGATTGACAGCGCAACCATGGGGCCTAAGCTTCCCTCAGCGCCATAGTTAACAAGTATCGTATAACCCTGCAGCGCCATTACCATGCCGATAAACAATCCTGACACCATAACAATAAGCAAGGACTGCACGCCAACAATGTAAATTTGGGAAATGGTTAGGCGTATATTCTTCCATTGCGGAAAAGCAAACAAGGCGCCATAAAGCATGATAGACGCGGCACCAACGCCGTTAACACGATTAAGCGTTGACTTACCTAACCCTGAAAAATAATTAACTAAAAAATTCACGCTGAGTCTCCTACCAAGTCGGCTTCAACGGGGCTAGCAGGAAAATGAAATGGCACAGGGCCATCGGCGTCCCCTCGCAAAAACTGTTGAACTAAAGGTGAATCAGAGTTTTTTATTTGCTCAGGCGTACCTGCACCTATAATCGTTTTATTCGCCATAATATAGGCATAATCAGCAATACCCAATACTTCTTTCACATCGTGCGTAACCACGATGGAAGTAAGATCTAATGCTTTATTCAAGGCTTTTATTAGTTTGACTAGCACGCCCATTGAAATGGGATCTTGTCCAGCGAAGGGTTCGTCATACATTATGAGTTCTGGATCAAGCGCAATTGCACGCGCTAAGGCAGCTCGCCTTGCCATTCCGCCCGATAATTCATTAGGCAGCAATTGCGCCGCACCACGCAAACCTACCGCTTCTAATTTAAGCTTAACAAGCGTTTCTATAATAGACTCGTCGAGTTTAGTGTGTTCGCGAAGTGGGTAGGCTACATTGTCAAAAACCGACATATTGGTGAATAAGGCACCACTTTGAAACAGCATGCTCATTTTTCGGCGCATTTCATACAAACGATTGCGTGAGACTTTATGCACGTCGTCGCCTTGAAAGATTATACTGCCGCGATTTGGGGTTAACTGCCCACCAATGAGCTTCAATAAAGTCGTTTTACCAATCCCACTGGGCCCCATAATGGCCGTAATTTTACCACGCTCAACCGACAAAGAAATGTCTTTGTAAATTTCGCGTTCGCCCCGATAGAACTGCATATCGGTAATTGAAACTATATTTTCAGACATCCGAACTTTTTTAAAACTCCATTGTTTTCTAATCTTTATTTTACGCTTTTACTTTGGCTGTTATCATTAAGAATAGTTCATACATACATGCACGAATATGTTAATTTTAAAGCACATTGCGCCAGCTTAATAGAACACCTTATTAGGCTTAGCTGGTCGAGGTGAATTAGGCGTTTTTGAACAATTACAACTGCCTATAAAAATGCAGACCCCGAAGATGTTGGGTTAGTTTACCGCTTTTCAAGCTTGTTAGCGTGTGAAATACGTAACAAAACGTATATATTATCGATATAGCATATTTATTTCTATTTTTTTGTGATTTTCTAGCCTGAAATCGCTACACTTTACGTAAGCTACTCTACACATAAATAAAAGAAGAATTCAGCAGTGATTGTTAATTTCGTGATATTCGTTCTAGGGCTTTTAGTCCTTAGTTGGAGCGCCGACCGGTTTGTTTACGGCGCCTCCGCCCTTGCTAAAAACATAGGCGTCGCCCCTATGATGATTGGCCTAACTATTGTAGCAATGGGTTCTTCTGCGCCTGAAATTATGGTCGCTGCAACCGCGTCTTTCGCAGGCAACACCAATACTGCAGTGGGCAATTCAATCGGCTCAAATATTACCAACATCGCGTTGGTGCTTGGCATAACGGCACTTATCAAGCCACTAGTAGTGTCGTCTACCACACTAAAACGCGAGTTGCCCATCATGCTTGTGATCACTTTAATTGGTGTTTATTTTCTTGCCGACAATGAATTGTCTAGGATTGAAGGTATTGTGTTAATTACGCTTTTTGTATTAGTCATTGCAGGGATGGCAGTTCTTTCTTTTACTGTAGAAAAAAACGACCCATTAGTGGCCGAAGCAGGAACCGATGTACCGAGTGACGTAGCCATGAGCACCGCTATATTTTGGGTAGCGGTAGGGCTAATCTTACTGCCTACAAGCGCTCACTTTTTAGTCGATTCAGCGGTGGTTATTGCTAAACACTTCGGCATAAGCGATTTAGTAATAGGACTCACTATCATCGCTATAGGAACAAGTTTACCCGAACTTGCTGCATGCGTAGCAAGCGTACTAAAAGGCGAAGACGACCTTGCTCTGGGGAACATTATTGGCTCCAACATTTTCAACTTACTGGCCGTGCTCGCCATGCCTGGGCTAATCGCACCGGGGGTAATAGATGAAAGTGTTGCTAACCGAGATTCGCTGGTAATGCTAGGCTTGTCTATTCTTTTATTCGTTTTTTGCTTTAATTTGCGCGGCTCTCGGCGAATAAACCGCTTTGAAGCTGCCACTTTTCTTGTGATTTTTATCGGCTATCAATACATTCTTTTTGCATGAAATATTTATGTGAATAGAGGTATATCATTTAACACTACAACTGCATAGTGGCTAATATATGACTTACTTACAATCTGCGCACCGTACGTTTAACAATCAAATTGAGGCGCTTTCGCATTTGAAAGAAAGCCTCGATGAAAATTTCACCCTTGCCTGCGATATTTTAATGCAGTGCAAAGGTAAAGTGGTGGTGTCGGGCATGGGAAAATCTGGGCATATTGGCAACAAAATGGCGGCCACTTTTGCAAGCACTGGCACCCCGTCTTTTTTTATGCATCCAGGTGAGGCTAACCACGGCGACTTTGGTATGCTGGGCAAAGATGATGTAGTGATTGCAATATCAAATTCGGGCGAAACCCATGAACTAGTGGGACTACTACCTTCTATCAAACGCATTCAAGTACCTATAATTGCTATTACCAATAATGGCGACAGCAGTTTAGCCAAGTTTGCCGACGTAGTGCTAGCCCTTGGCGTACAAACAGAAGCTTGCTCCTTAGGCTTGGCGCCCACGACTAGCACTACCTCTACCTTGGTGCTAGGTGATGCATTAGCGATTTCCTTGCTGGAGGCAAAAGGCTTTACCGCACAAGATTTCGCCTTTTCTCATCCAGGCGGTGCTTTAGGCAAGCGTTTATTACTTACCGTTGCCGATGTTATGGTAAACGGTTACGCCGTGCCCACCACACCAGTAACTGCCACTGTCAAGCAGGCTTTATTAGACATTTCATCCAAAGGTTTAGGCGTGACTGCAATTGTCGATGAAAACAACATCTTGGTAGGAATATTCAGCGACGGTGATTTACGCAGGGCTTTAGATAAGCGCATCGACATTCATGAAACATCGGTAAGCAAGGTAATGACTATTGGCGGTGTCAGTACATCAGCCAGTTCACTGGCGGTAGATGCGGTGAACTTAATGCAAAATAATCGCATTAACGCCTTGTTTGTGTTGAACGATGAAAAGCAGCCCACCGGCGCACTTAGTATGTACATGCTGTTAAAAGCAGGAGTTGTCTGATGCCCAATATACACCCCGATATAAACTCCGATGTGAAGTCCAATACACAAACCTTATATCAAACCGTATCAAATGATTTCTTTGAGCAATGCAAACAAGTGAAGTTGGTCGTGTTTGATGTAGACGGTGTCTTTAGTGACGGTCAAATTTACCTAGGTAACAACAATGAAGAATTTAAAGCTTTCAACACTAAAGACGGTTACGGTGTAAAAGCACTGGCAAAATGTGGCATTAGCGTGGGCATTATTACCGGCAGAAAATCGGCCATTGTTGAGCAACGAATGCGCTCCTTGAATGTCCATTACTTACTGCAAGGGCGTGAAGATAAGTACGCAGCATTGACTGAACTTATGCAGTTAAGCGACTATCAAAGCCATCAAGTTGCCAGCGTAGGCGATGACATGCCTGATTTAGGCATGTTTACTTTAAGTGCGATTAAAATAGCTGTGCAAGACGCGCACCCTTTAGTGAAAAAACAAGCCAATCACATCACCACACTCGGTGGCGGCAAAGGTGCAGTGCGTGAAGTCTGTGACCTTTTTTTACAAGCAAACAACCTACTTAGCACCATACATGGTGCTAGTATATGAATCGTATCAGCTGGAGCATAGCACTAGTTTTTACCATAGTACTGGTGCTGTATGTACCCATTTTATTCGAAGAAGAAGAGCAGCTAACAACAGATGATAGTAATCTTGAGCTTATTCCTAACTACCAAGCTGTAAACTTAAATAGTAAATCATTTGATAAGGAAGGAAGACTAAGCCATCAGGTTGCCGCTACAAAAATGGACCACTACGAGGCACTCGGTTTCGCGGTGTTCCAAAACCCTGTCTATACACTATATTTAGACGACGGACAGCCATGGCAGGTAACAGCAGGCGAAGGCACGATTTACAGCAACAACAGAATTCAATTAGAGAATAATGTCAAGATTGTGAATTTACGATCTCAAGAGTATATTAAGGAAATAAGAACTGAATATATTGAAATTAATATAGTAGACAAAACCTTGAGCTCAGATCAAAAAGTTACTATAAGCGGCCTTAATTTTGAGCTTAAAAGCATAGGTATCTTTGGCAATTTAACGACACAACAATATGAGTTTAAAGAACATGTACAAACCGAATTTAATCCAGTGCGCTAAACAAATTTTGGCATTTGCATTGTTAGGTATGCTTCTAAGCTTTGGTTTTTCGGCGAATGGTACGCAAACACCAGACCTAGACCAACTGCCCGATGCAGCCGAAATAGCGACGTTGGGCAGTGAAGGCAGCAATATTGAGAACGATTTTTTATTACCGGTAACGGCAAGTTCAAGAGAGCAATCTTTGGACGGTAAAAAGATGACTTCTATTTTTAAGGACAGCGTTGTTATTAAGCAAGGTAGCCTCGAAATTTTAGCGGATCAAGTCATCGCCGATGCGACCGCAGGAAAAGGAAAAGAAATTATTACTGCAAGGGGTAAACCAGCTAGTTACCAACAAAAACTAGAGGATGGTTCGATTGTGATTGCCAGTGCAAATGAAATTCAATACAACGTTGAGTTTCAAACTATTTTATTAAAAGGTAATGCATCAATCAAACAAAAAGATGTTCAGGTTAACGGCGACTCCATTGCATTTGACATGGCTAAACAACAGATTATGGCGTCGACCGACGCTAACAGCGATGCTACCGTCACTACCGTGTTAAGCCCAGGCGCATTTTCTTCTGATGAAAAAGCGGATGAAGCAGAAAAAAAACGCGAGGATCAACCGTGAGAAGTACCCTATACGCCAAAAATTTAGCCAAGTCGTATAAATCCCGACAAGTAGTCCGCGACGTCAGTATCGAGGTTTCTACCGGCCAAATAGTAGGTTTATTAGGACCTAATGGCGCAGGCAAAACGACCACTTTCTATATGATAGTAGGTCTGGTTCCCTTAGACAAAGGCGGCATTTTTATAGATCAAGTTGACTTAAGTTTTCAGCCCATGCACGAGCGAGCTAGACAAGGCATTGGATATTTGCCCCAAGAAGCCTCAATATTTCGAAAACTCACCGTTTATGAGAATCTGATGGCAATACTGCAAACGCGTAAGGATATATCGAACGATCAGCGCGAACAAATAGCCGACGAACTACTTGACGATTTTAACATTAACCATATACGCAATAGCCTTGGAATGAGCCTGTCAGGGGGCGAAAGGCGGCGCGTCGAAATAGCTCGCGCCCTATCTGCAAACCCAAAGTTCATTTTGCTTGATGAGCCCTTTGCTGGTGTTGATCCAATATCGGTTAATGATATTAAAAAAATTATTTACCAGCTTAAAGAACGTGGTATCGGTGTATTAATCACCGACCACAACGTAAAAGACACCTTAGACGTATGTGAGAAAGCCTATATTGTAAGTCACGGCGAGTTAATAGCGGCGGGCACTTCGCAAGAAGTACTTGCTAATCAGACAGTAAAAGATGTTTATTTAGGCGAGCAATTCTCCTTGTAAAGGCCCCGTAAAACGCTACTATGCAGGCAGGGCGTTGTTAATAATAATTGCAGTTACCTAAAAATATTAGTGGAAACCGCGTTTCTTATATCGGAGATATTAAAGTCGTCTATGCACATACATCGCATTAAATTAGTGGAAGGACGTTAATGAAACCTTCGTTACAGCTTAAGTTTAGTCAGCAGCTCACAATGACGCCTCAACTACAGCAAGCGATTAAACTACTGCAGTTGTCAACGCTTGACCTACAACAAGAAATCCAAGAAGCACTTGAATCAAACCCCTTGCTCGAAATGGCTGAGCATGACCAAGACAACGCCTCACTTGACGACAACCAAACGCTTGACTCTCGCACCGACAAAGAACAAGCGTCGATTAGTGCTGAGGCGACTAACAACAACGATACCGGCATGGCAAACGGCGATACTGACGTACCCGACACCATGGACACTCACGATGCGCTTGAAAATAGAAATCTTCCAGATGACCTACCGCTTGATCACTCGTGGGAGGAATATTTAGGGTCTACCTCAGCACCATCGCGCATGACCGGGTCAAATCCTGACGACGACTATGTTTTTCAAGGCGAAACCACCGAATCAATCCAAGGCCATTTAATGTGGCAGGTAGAGCTTACCCACTTCAGTGACAACGACATATCTATCGCCATTGCAATTATCGACTCAATTGATGAGTCGGGTTACTTGACCGTTAGCAGTGATGAAATATTAGACAGCTTAGACAACGAAGATATAGATTTAGACGAAGTTGAGTGTGTGCTCAAACGCATTCAGATGTTTGACCCTGTTGGCTCAGGTTCACGTTCAGTTAAAGAGTGCTTGCTAGTGCAACTGCTACAATTTAGTGATGACACCCCGTGGTTAAATCAAGCGCGCAATATAATTGAAGAGCACTCCGATTTACTGGCAAGCAAAGATTATCGAACCTTAATGCGTAAGACACGCCTTAAAGAGGACCAACTGCGTGAGGTAATGCGCTTATTAAAAACACTGAACCCACGCCCTGGCAGTTGCATATCAACGGTTGAACCAGAGTACATTGTACCCGACGTAAACGTGTACAAAAAGAAAGGTGTGTGGACTGTTGAACTAAATAACGAGGCCTTGCCCGCGCTTACTGTGAATGAAACTTACGCAAAGCTATCGAAATCGACGAAAAATCCGAACGATTCGCAATATATAAAGTCTCATTTACAAGAAGCAAAATGGTTTATTAAAAGCTTAGAGAGCCGCAATGAAACCTTGCTAAAAGTCTCTCATTGTATTGTTGCTAAGCAGCGAGAGTTTTTCGAGCAAGGTCCAGAGAAGATGCAGCCCATGGTACTAAATGATGTTGCTGAAATGGTAGACATGCATGAATCAACGATTTCGCGCGTGACCACGCAGAAATATATGCATACGCCTCGTGGTATTTTTGAACTGAAATATTTTTTCTCGTCGCACGTATCCACAGATTCTGGTGAGAATTGCTCTTCTACCGCCATCCGTGCTTTTATTAAAAAGTTGGTTGCCGTGGAGCCTGCTCATAAACCCTTAAGTGATAGTAAGATTGCGCAGATGCTCGCCGATCAAGGCATTAATGTTGCTAGGCGGACAATTGCAAAATACCGAGAATCGTTACACATTCCGCCTTCGAATCAACGTAAGAGCCTTGTCTAAGGCTAAACATTAGAGGATTAAAATTATGCAAATAAACCTGACCGGTCATCACGTCGAAATAACAGAATCGCTACGTAACTATGTCAACACAAAGTTTGAAAAATTAGAGCGCCACTTCGACCACATCAGCAACGTGCACGTTATCCTTAACATTGAAAAACTCAAACAAAAAGCAGAAGCAACTTTGCATTTACAAGGAGGTGAAGTTTTTGCAAACTCACAGCATACAGATATGTATGCTGCAATAGACGGTCTTATTGATAAGCTTGACCGACAGGTTATAAAACATAAAGAAAAACTCAAACGTCACTAAGCCACTCATGATAATTAACGACATAATTTCACTGGACCGCACTCAATGCGCGGTTCAGTGCAACAGTAAAAAACGGATTTTCGAAATAATTTCCGAAATGGCCGTTGCGCAATCTCCTGAATTAGACCAAATTGAAGTATTAGCTAGCTTGCTAGCCCGCGAAAAAATGGGCAGCACCGGCATAGGTCACGGCATTGCCATACCACATGGTAAAATTAAGGGCTTAAACAATATGATTGCGGTCATCATAACCACTAATCAGCCAATCGATTTTGATGCTATTGACAGTAAACCCGTTGATATTTTCTTTACAATACTTGTGCCCGAAGAGCAAACTGATAAGCACCTGCAAGCTTTATCAGGCATTGCCAAAAAACTCAGTAATAAAGACACCGTAAAAACAATCAGGAAAGCGACCACCAAAAACGAATTAGTAGCCGCGCTTATATAAGTGCTTAAACGCAATTCCTAAAGGGCAACATATGAAACTTCTCATTATTAGTGGGCGTTCAGGTTCAGGCAAGTCCATTGCACTTCGCTCATTAGAAGACCTTGGCTATTATTGTGTCGATAATATTCCAGTGTCGCTGCTGCCTACCTTGACCCATACAATTGTAGAGCAGCACGAATTAGTAGCGGTTAGCATAGACGTACGTAATATGCCAAAATCTGAAAACGAAATTAACGAATTGCTAGAATATTTACCCGAATTTTGGGAAATCACGATAATCTTCCTGGATGCCAGCGACGATGTCCTATTAAAACGCTATAGCGAAACGCGTCGCCTGCACCCTCTTTTCAAGCGCAGTAACTCACTTGTAGATGCCATAGACGAAGAACGCGCAATACTAGTGCCCGTGGCCGAAAGAGCCGATCTGCATATAAATACTGACAAACTTACGGTGCACGATTTAGCCGAACTTATTCGTGAAAGGGTACTGGGTAAAAAAAGCTCTGATCTGGTGATTGTATTTGAATCTTTTGGCTTTAAATATGGCATCCCTAAAGACGCAGATTATGTGTTTGATGTGCGGTTTTTACCCAACCCCCACTGGGATCCTGATTTACGCCCAATGAATGGCTTAGATGGTCCCGTTGAGTTATTCTTATCGGGTCAGCCTTTGGTGATGAAAGTTATTTGGCAAGTTCAGAATCTCATCACAACTTGGCTGCCGCATTTGGAGCGTAACAACCGCTCCTACGTCACAATAGCCATTGGCTGCACTGGCGGGCAACACCGGTCAGTTTATGTTGCGCAATCCTTAGCAGAAGCGTTTAAAAGTAGTCACGGTGACGTACAGGTTAAACACCGTGAAATTGGCATATCAAAGCCGCTACGCAAACCCACTTCAAGTAGTAGTGTAGAGCCAAACATAAACGTGCAAAACGAGTCATAAATGTAACCTTGGCGAGCAAAATTACGATGAAGCTAAAAAAAACGCTGACTATAGTGAACAAGCTAGGTTTGCACGCAAGAGCAGCAACAAAGCTTGTACAACTAGCGAATAGCTACGACTGTGATATTGTGCTAGAGCAAGGAACAGAGCAAGCGCCAGCTAATAGTGTTTTGGCTCTGTTAATGTTGCAAAGCAGTCAGGGTAAACAAGTCACACTGATATGCAATGGCAATGACGCAGAACTTGCGATGCAAAGCATCGAGAATCTTATCGCAAATAAATTTGACGAAGGTGAATAAACACACGAAGCGCATGCCCGAAACTACCGATATATCGAATACTCAAGCCACACTGTCATCTATTTCCGAATCGTTGAGCGCCGGTGCGTTTGTGCGTGTTCGTAAACTTTTACACGATATTGCGGCAGGTGATGTTGCCCTTTTGCTTGAGTCATCGCCCACGAAAACCCGCGATATTTTGTGGCAAATGCTTGACGCTGACTTTCACGGTGACGTACTAGAAGAGTTGTCTGAAGACGTCAGAAACGGCATCATAGGGAAGATGATCCCTTCCAGGGTAGTAGATGCGCTAGAAGATATGGACACCGATGATTTAGCTGAAACATTAAGCTCCTTGCCCGAAAATGTACTCAATAATATTCTTGCCACAATGGATGCACAAGACCGCTTGCGCGCCGAAAAAGCAATGTCTTACGGTGAAGATACGGCCGGCTTTATCATGAATACCGACACTATTACCTTAAGGCGTGAAGTAACGGTAGACGTGGTCATAAGATACTTGCGCTTAAAAGCTGAGCTGCCTGAAAACACTGACACCCTATATGTAGTAAACAGGCATGATTTTCTAATAGGCACCCTATCTCTTTCACGCTTATTAACATCAAGCCCGGATGTAAATGTAGAAGATATTATGGACGATGAGCCTGAAGCACTAACGGTCAATATGGAAGAACGTGAAGTGGCCAGCATGTTCGAACGCTACGATTGGCTATCGGCTCCAGTTGTTGACGAAGACGGCAAGCTCGTAGGACGGATCACGATAGACGACGTGGTTGATATTATCCGAGAAGACGCTGAGCACTCCATGATGAGTATGGCTGGACTTGAAGACGAAGAAGATACCTTTGCACCAGTCGGGCAGTCTACAAAACGACGCTCAGTCTGGTTGGGCGTTAACTTAGTTACTGCCCTGTTAGCGGCAGCCGTTAGTGACATGTTTGAAGAAACATTAAGCCAACTGGCGGTATTAGCAATATTAAATACTATTGTGCCCAGCATGGGAGGGGTTGCGGGTAATCAAACATTAACGCTTGTTATACGGGGAATGGCGGTGGGCCATGTTACTGATGCCAACGCACTGTGGTTAGTCAGAAAGGAGCTTGCCATTGGCTTTTTCAATGGCATCATTTGGGCGGTTTTAATTGCCTCTGTTATTGCCCTTTGGAAACAAGACTACATGTTAGGCTGCGTAATTGCATTTGCGATGATGATTAACATGATAGCCGCTGGCTTAGCCGGGGCCACACTGCCTATTATCATGAAAAAGATGAAGATAGACCCCGCGCTAGCCGGCAGTGTTATCCTCACTACTATTACCGATGTAGTAGGTATATTTGCCTTTTTAGGCACCGCTACTTTGTTTTTGATGTGAAAATAGTCACATAATACCCTATTAAACTATGCGAAATGCACACCCATGCTTAGTCATCAAATTGATGCTGCTTTAACCACTCATGCAAATACACAACGTCTTTGCTTATAGCCATTTGCAATTGCTCAACCCACTCATGCACATTTTCCCACCACGCCGGATGATCACCTTGCTGGATCATATTCGCTGCTTTTTGCACTCTGTCTAGCCCTACCGAACCTGCTGCACCTTTTATTTTGTGTGCCTGAGAACATACCTCGTCTTTATCGTCTGCTGCCAACGATACATTTAATATTTCCATATACTCTGGAATTTTGTCTTCAAAAACAGCCAAGCTTGCCTCTATCAAACCTTCTCCAATAGTCTCAATAAGCATAGTGAGTAGATCTAAATCGAGTACTTTTTGAGACTCTTGCTCAATAATCATCTTTGGACGGCTACTCTGTGAAGGCAGGTTGTTGCGCACTTCACCTGCAAAGAGCTCATTAAACACCTGTACTATTCTACTTTTTTTCACCGGTTTAGAAATGATATCGTCCATGCCATTTTCCAGATATTCTTGCCTTGTTTTAATAACATTAGCCGTTAAGGCCACAATTGGTGTTCTTAGCACTAAGTCTTCTTCGAGCAAAATCCGGGCTACGTCAAACCCGGTCATATCTGGCAACTGTATGTCGAGCAATATAAGATCATAACTTGTTTGCCTCACCATATCGATAGCTTCTTGACCGGTCATAGCTACAGCAACATGCTGACCGAGTTTCTCTAGCAAAGCTTTTGCGACCATCACGTTTAACTCAATATCTTCCACCAGCAAGATACGTAAACCAGTTACCCGGAGCTCCTCTAGTTCTGGAGTTTGATTTATGGTGCTAACAGGCAGCTTAATTTCAAAGCAGGTACCTTCATTGAGCGCGCTGTTTACCTTTATGCTGCCGTTCATCTTATCGACCATTTGCTTACAAATGGCTAGGCCAATACCAGTGCCAGTAGCCGACTGGAAATCTTCTCGCTGCACCTGATAATACATCGCAAATATCTTCTCAAACTGGTTTTTTTCAATGCCAATTCCGGTGTCTTGAATGGTAAAAGTAATGTCGGCTTGGCTTTCAGAGTGTATTTTTGCAGACATCGTGAGTGATACCGAGCCCTGCACAGTGAATTTCACGGCATTGTACAGTATGTTCCACAGCACTTGCCTAAGCCTTGTGCCGTCTGCTTCAAACGCAACAGGCACCGGCTCAATAATTTCCCAGTTGAAGCTTAAGCCCTTATCAGCCGCCAATAACTTAATGATACTGGCGAGTTCGTTAATAAAGTTAACCGTACTAACTGTTTTGTATTGCATTTCTACTTTGTCGCGGTCAAGTTTATCAAGGTCTATAATATCGTTAAATATGTTGCCTAAGGTAATGGCGCTTGCGTAAATAGTACTTACCCATTCAAATTGTTCAGCGTCTAATTTAGTGTCGCGCAACATACGAGACAGGCCAACAATGCCATTTAGTGGCGTACGCAATTCGTGTGAAATGGTCGCTATAAACCTTGTTTTATCTTTACTTGCTTGTTCAATCGCAAGCTGGGACTGTTTGCGCTCTGTCATGTCTCGACCAAAGGCAAGTAAACCCAGACGTTTTCCATTATGATCAAAAAATGGCACCTTGCGCATTTCAAAATATCGGCGACGATCATCTGCAAATTTCAGCCATAGCTCTTCGGTAATAGGCGCGTTGGTTTCTAAGACCTCTTGGTCAGAAGCTGCCACTTGTCTAGCAAGGTCAACGTCGTATACCTGATGGGGCGTAAGCCCCATGAGCTCTTCTTGAGACTTTCCGGTTAAGTCTTCAGCTACTTTGTTACAACCTTCAAAGCGACCCTCTTCATTGCGGTAGTATATAAGGTCTGGCGAAGCATCAATGATAGAGCGAGTAAGAGTCGATAGCCTGCGGGCTTCAAGCTCCTGCTCAGACTTTTCTTTTATTTCTTGTTCCAGTTTTCTAAACAACGCTTCACGCTCCAGTTGAATTTTTTTGCGCTGCTCAATTTCATAGTTCAACTGGCGAATATTATTTTGGAGTTCTCTGTTTAAAATAACGTCATGACGACGCAAGCGTTCTAACTGACTAACTGCTTCTTCTAAATTGATTCGAGAGTGCTCTAATTGTGTAATTAATTTCCCAAAGAATAATAACAAGCATGGCGCGCCAACAAGGGTCAATACAATTGCGCTTAAAAAATCGTTCGTGTGGATCTCGCTGCCAAGCACTAAGCGAACCAAGTATGAGCCTAAGATAGTGAAACAAAGTGTGAATAAAACGAACAACACGCTGACTTTGACCGTTCCCAAATTTTTGACCATTTGAGATACTTTGATCGCCCATAAATCGCTCGATAATTTTGAGAACATAGTGTTATTAAACCTTAGCAAGGCACCGCCGTGATGACACAGCATAAATTAATTTTGGATGCTGGCATGCTACCAAGAAATTGAAGTGGGGAATAGTCGAATAACTAAACGTCTGTTTTTAGTGCACGTCTCACTTTACTTAAGATTACGCTTATAAAACATATTTATGCGCTAAAGATGTATTTCTCTTCACCTTAAGTTGAATTAAAGTTGCAAATTCAACTAAAATTTACACTTCATTTACCTTACTTGTCAAAAAACGACCTTAGTGCAGAATCATCCAAATAATTATTTATTATTTTAAAACAACAATTTAGCTTAAGTTTACATATTGATTATTAATAATATGATGCAAGGTAATTGATTTATAGCGCGTAAATAGGTAAGTTCAGGCTCCTGCTTAGCGAAATGAATAAAAATTCGGTATACAACAGTATCCTCAAACGCTAACGATGTCGAACAAGTACAATAAAAAATCGGCTTAAAAAATTCAAAATATGGTCCGAACCATTACTAGGTTGACTGGGTTTCATTAAAAAGTAGGGCACAACCAGCGTGGCCAATTATTGCGGCGCGCGAAGGAGTAATGTATGGGTTTGTATCATTCGTCTGATTCAAAAGACAACTGTGGATTTGGCTTAATTGCGCACACACAAGGTAAGGCTAGTCATGTATTAGTCGCCACTGCCATTGAAGGCCTTGCTCGTATGCAGCACCGAGGCGGTGTGGCTGCCGATGGTAAAACAGGCGATGGCTGTGGTTTACTATTACAAAAACCCGATTCATTTTTTAGAAAAGTCGCCAGTGACCACTGCTGGACTTTAAATAAAAACTATTCGGTAGGCATGGTTTTTTTATCGCAAGATCCGATAAAAGCGCAGACATCACGGTTAATTCTCACAGAAGAATTAGAAAAAGAAATGCTAAGTGTACTTGGCTGGCGCCTAGTACCCGTTAACCACAGCGTACTGGGCGATTTAGCCAAAACAGGCGTTCCTCAGATTGAACAAGTTTTCATAAATGCCCCTAGTGGCTGGTCGGTAGCTGATGTTGAGCGTCGTTTATATATGGCGCGCAGACGCACAGAAAAGCGAATTGCCGATGACGGAAATTTTTATGTCGCGAGTTTATCCACATCGGTAACCATCTATAAAGGCTTAGTTATGCCTAAAGATTTGCCTAGATTCTACTTAGATTTGGCAAACACCGAGCTAAAATCAGCCATATGTGTATTTCACCAGCGATTTTCAACGAATACCTTACCGCAATGGCCACTAGCACAACCGTTTAGATACCTTGCGCACAACGGTGAAATAAATACTATTAAGGGTAACCGAGACTGGGCGTATGCTAGAACAAGTAAGTTTGCCACCCCGCTTATTCCTGACCTTATGCAAGCGGCGCCTTTTGTCAATTTAAAAGGCTCTGACAGCAGCTCACTAGACAACATGTTAGAGCTATTTTTAGCTGGGGGCATGGATTTATTTAGGGCTATGCGTTTATTAGTACCGCCAGCATATCAAAATAACAAAACCATGGATCCAGACTTACGCGCGTTCTATGAGTTTAATTCTATGCACATGGAACCCTGGGATGGCCCCGCGGGTATTGTGCTAACTGACGGACGCCATGTCGCCTGTAACCTTGATAGAAACGGCTTACGCCCGGCACGCTACGTCATCACCAAAAATGGCTTTATCACGCTTGCCTCTGAAGTGGGTATTTGGGACTACAGCGAACATGATGTGATTGAAAAAGGCCGCGTAGGCCCCGGCGAAATGTTGGCAGTTGACACCCAGACGGGTAAAATTTGGCGTTCAAATGAAATTGATGACGAGTTAAAATCGCAGCACCCCTATGCTCAATGGCTAGAATCACATATATCAAAGCTAATACCCCTTGAAGGTTGCGATGCCAGTTTAATTGGCAAACGTGCTTACGATGACTATGAAATGTCGACCTTGCATAAGCTTTTTAACTATAGCTATGAAGAAATAAACCAAGTAATAAAAGTATTAGCAAAAGACGGCCAGGAAGCCACAGGCTCAATGGGCGACGATACGCCCATGGCGGTTATGTCATCGAAACATCGCACATTATATGATTACTTTAGGCAGCAGTTTGCGCAAGTCACTAATCCGCCTATCGATTCACTGCGTGAAAATCACGTAATGTCGTTGGCCACCTGCATTGGCCGCGAACAAAACGTATTTAATGAAACCAGCGGCCATGCACATAGGGTCTTGTTTGAATCGCCGGTGTTGGTCTACACCGATTTAAAACAGTTACGCAACTTTGACAAAGAATATTATTACAACGAAACAATTAATATTAATTACAAAACTGAAGAAGGCCTAGAAAAAGCCATTAGACGCCTGTGTGACGAAGTAGTGGACGCCGTTAGAAATAGAAACGCAGCCTTTGTAATTTTATCCGATCGCAAAATAGCTAAAGACACCTTGCCTATTCCTGCTGCTATGGCGGTGGGCGCAGTTCAAAGGCGCTTAATAAATGAACAGTTACGCTGCGACGCTAATATTGTTGTAGAAACAGGATCGGCGCGTGATCCACACCATTTTGCGGTCTTAATTGGTTTGGGCGCAACCGCCATTTATCCCTATCTTGCTTATGAAACAATAGAACAAATGGTAGAAAAAAATGATTTAGATATGACACCTTTAGATGCCCTTAAAAACTATCGTAAAGGGATTAACAAGGGCTTGTATAAAATCATGTCTAAAATGGGCATAAGTACCATCGCCAGCTACCGCTCCTCGAAACTTTTTGAAGCGGTCGGCATTAACAAAGCGGTAGTAGATTTGTGTTTCCTTGGCGTGCCAAGTCGGATCCAAGGTGCAGGATTTGAAGATTTTGAACAAGACTTAATTAACGTATCTAGAATTGCATGGTTAGCGCGCAAGAGCATGTCGCATGGTGGCTTGTTGAAATATGTTCACGGCGGCGAATTTCACGCCTACAACCCTGACGTTGTTAAATCACTACAAACCGCCGTGAAGAGCGGTAAGTATGAAGATTATAAGGTTTTTTCTAGCCTAGTGAATGATCGCAATCCTAGTCATTTACGCGATTTATTGGGTATTAGAGCCGGCACCGCTATAGATATTAGTGAAGTAGAGCCAAACGAACAATTATTTCCGCGCTTTGATACTGCAGCAATGTCTATGGGCTCGTTAAGCCCAGAAGCACATGAAGCGTTAGCCATTGCAATGAATCGCTTAGGTGGGCAGTCAAATTCTGGCGAGGGTGGCGAAGATCCAAAACGCTTCAATACCGAGAAAAACTCTAAGATTAAGCAGGTTGCTTCAGGCCGTTTTGGGGTAACGCCACATTATTTGATGAACGCTAACGTTATTCAGATTAAAGTTGCCCAAGGCGCCAAACCTGGCGAGGGCGGTCAGCTACCCGGTGGTAAGGTCAATGAATATATTGCTGAATTGCGCTATTCCGTGCCGGGGGTTACCCTCATATCACCGCCACCCCACCATGATATTTATTCAATTGAAGATTTAGCGCAGCTTATTTTCGATTTAAAACAAATTAATCCAAGCGCCTTAATATCGGTTAAATTGGTGTCTGAACCCGGCGTAGGCACCATTGCCACCGGTGTAGCTAAAGCGTATGCCGATTTAATCACGATATCTGGTTACGATGGCGGCACAGGCGCAAGTCCATTATCATCGGTTAAATATGCCGGTAGTCCATTTGAGTTGGGCCTTGCAGAAACTCAGCAGGCACTGGTGGAAAATGGTTTGCGCCACAAAGTACGTCTGCAGACCGACGGCGGTCTGAAAACTGGACTTGATGTGGTAAAAGCCGGCATGCTGGGCGCTGAAAGTTTTGGCTTTGGCACTGGGCCCATGGTAGCTCTTGGCTGTAAATATTTACGCCTATGTCACTTAAACAACTGCGCAACAGGGGTAGCGACACAAGACGCTGGGCTGCGTGAAAATTACTTCATTGGTTTGCCCGAAATGGTCATGAACTACTTTATCTTCATAGCGCAAGAAGTCAGAGAAATTATGGCCAGTATTGGCGTTCGACATTTTCAAGATTTGGTAGGCCGCACCGATTTGCTAGAGTTACTTGAAGGCCAAACCGCCAAACAAAGTAAACTCGACTTATCGCCTTTGCTTGAAAAACCATCCGCGGGTTCTCATACTCAGCTGTTTTGCTCTGAGGTAACCAACGATCCCATTGATAAAGGTGAGTTGAATCAACGCATAGTGACTGACTGCGAGGGCGCAGTAGTGGCTAAAAAACCCAAATCATTGTCCTACAAAGTGCGTAATACCGATCGCTCTGTGGGTGCTACCTTAAGCGGGCTTATCGCTCAGCGCTACGGCAATTTAGGCATGACTGACTCGCCGATAAAAATAACCTTAACCGGCACTGTTGGACAAAGTTTTGGGGTATGGAACGCAGGTGGCCTTGAAATGACGCTTATAGGCGATGCTAACGACTATGTAGGCAAAGGCATGGCAGGCGGCCGTCTAGTAATTCGCCCCTTGCCAAATGTAAGTTTTGACATTCACAGTAGCGCTATCATGGGCAACACCTGCCTGTACGGTGCCACCGGTGGTAAATTATATGCAGCGGGACGTGCAGGAGAACGTTTCGCCGTTAGAAACTCTGGCGCTATTGCCGTTATTGAAGGCGCGGGCGACAACGCCTGTGAATACATGACCGGTGGCATAGTGGCTATCTTAGGCAGCATAGGCCTTAACTTTGGCGCAGGTATGACAGGTGGATTTGCGTATTTGTATGACGAATTAGGCGATATTGATCGCCGCATTAACCACGACTTGGTGGACGTACTGTCTATCTCAGATAAAGTAATTTTATCTGAGCACTTACGCGGCTTAATTAATTCTCATTATAACGCCACCGGCAGTGTAAATTCATTTAACTTACTCACAAACTTTGCTGATGAGGTAGCGAAATTTCAATTGGTGAAACCAAAAACCAGTGACGTTAAAAATTTATTAGGTCACATCAGTCGCTCAACCGCAGAACTGCGCGTGCAGGCTCAATAAGATGCGTATTACCTTAGGAGAGCATTAGCACATGGCAAAGAATGTATATCAATTTGTAGACGTTGGGCGGATCGATGCGCCCAAGAAACCTATTATTGTGCGTAAAGAAGAATTTGGGGAGATTTACCACCCAATGATGCCTGCGCAGGTAGCGGGTCAAGCAGACCGATGCTTAGACTGTGGTATCCCTTACTGCGAATGGAAATGCCCCGTGCATAACTTCATTCCACAATGGTTAGACTTGGCCAATGAAGGCAAAATAATAGAGGCGGCTGAGCTATCCCATAAAACTAACAGTCTACCTGAGGTGTGCGGGCGAGTTTGCCCGCAAGACCGGCTGTGTGAGGGCGCCTGTACCTTAAATGACGATTTTGGCGCAGTCACCATTGGCAGTATTGAGAAATATATTACCGATACCGCGTTTAAAATGGGCTGGCGTCCTGACATGTCGCAAGTTGTGTGGACAGATAAAAAAGTGGCCATTATTGGCGCTGGACCGGCGGGTTTAGCCTGCGCCGACGTATTAATCCGCAACGGCGTAAAACCTGTCGTGTTTGACAAGTACGAAGAAATAGGTGGTTTGCTTACCTTTGGCATCCCCTCTTTTAAGTTAGAAAAAGAAGTGATTACCCTTCGTCGTCAAATATTTACCGACATGGGCATTGAATTCAGACTCAACACTGACATTGGTAAAGATATTGCTTTTCAAACCTTAATAGATGAATACGATTCAGTATTTTTAGGCATGGGTACCTACAAAGCGATGCAAGGCGGTTTCGCGCATGAAGATGCTTCGGGCGTACATAAAGCTCTGCCCTTTTTAGTCGCAACAGCCAATCGCGTAATGGGCTTAGAAAAATCCCCTGATGACTACATAGACATGAAAGGCAAAAAAGTCGTCGTACTTGGCGGTGGAGATACCACAATGGATTGTGTTCGTACCTCTATTCGCCAATCAGCGGCGCAGGTAACCTGCGCTTATCGTCGCGATGAGCAAAGCATGCCCGGTTCGCGCCGCGAAGTCGTCAATGCGCGCGAAGAAGGCGTTGTGTTTAAATTTAACCACAAGCCTGTTGGTATTGCTATTGATGAAGCAGGCAACACAGTTGGCGTAAGAATGGTACGCACAGAGATGGGCGCACCCGACGCTGCTGGAAGACGCAGCCCTGTAGAAATACCTAATTCAGCGTTCATATTAGAAGCAGACGCGGTCATTATTGCATTTGGTTTCCAACCCAGTCCTGCACCTTGGTTCGGTGAGTTTGGCATTATGCTAGACGAGATAGGGCGGGTAAGAGCCCCTTCTCAGGGACACTTTGCTTTTCAAACCAGTAACCCAAAGATATTCTCCGGTGGTGATATGGTCAGAGGCTCTGACTTGGTGGTAACCGCAATTGATGAAGGACGCCGCGCCGCGGAAGGAATATTGGATTATTTGGGCGTATAGGGATTTGGCAGCATCAGTACAGGTATAAAAAAGTCACCCACTTAAGCCCACCTTGCGTGGGCTTTTTTCTGTTTATGACGCTTACAGGAAAATTTATATTGTGCAATAAAAGCGACATGACGCCTGTGATGGCTATTGATCTAGTCTACGGAATAGGGAAAAACGGCCATAATACCTAGCTAGGCCGTTAAATGCTCCACGCAATGTAGCGGCCTAGGACGTAATGCCTTACACTAAGCCTTTTGAAAATACCCGATGTATTTACTAAAGGCTTCGTTATGAAAATTGTCATTATTGGCGCGATGGAACAAGAAATTACTTTATTGAAGGCGCAAATAAATCACTGTAAAACACAGCAAGTTGCTTATTTAAGTGTCTTTACAGGCAGCATAGGCGACAACTCAGTATATTTGGTCCAATGTGGTATTGGCAAGGTGGCGTCAGCGGCAGCCGCCGCATTGTTGATCCACGCCTTTGAACCCGATGCTGTCATTAATACGGGCTCTGCAGGCGGGTTTGATCCGAAGCTTAATATTGGCGACGTTGTGATTGCCACATCATTATTACATCATGACGTGGACGTGACACATTTTGGCTATGCTTTAGGCCAAGTGCCACGAATGCCAGCGTTTTACGAAAGCGATTCGCACTTAGTTAACTTGGCACAAAACGCACTAGCAATGCTACCGAATATACAGGTAAAAACGGGACTGGTGTGCAGCGGCGATAGCTTTGTCGGCAGTGATGAAGCCGCCGGCAGTATCAAAACTAATTTTCCCACCATGGCGGCCGTTGAAATGGAAGGCGCGGCAATTGCGCAAGTGTGCCATTTAATGCAGACCCCTTTTGTGGTCATTCGAAGCCTGTCAGATATTGCCGGGAAGACATCTACCGTATCGTTTGATGAATATTTAGAAACGGCGGCAACAAACTCTGCAACGTTGGTGCTAGATATCGTTAAAAACTGTCATTAATAAGCTTATTTATGCTGTTTAGTAAAATGATGATTTTTTCTATTGTAATTCAGTCTTTCTACTACACCTTGCGACTCTCGTTTAGTATAGCGTGCTGTTTGGTCTTAAATATTCTATTGCCTTCGCCCACATTTGCGCAAATCGATTCTGAGGCAGCAAACAAACCACTGCGTATTATTACCTTAAGCCCTCATCTAACAGAAATGGTGTTTGCACTTGGCAAAGGTGAACATCTAGTGGCAGTAAGTGACTACAGTGATTTTCCAGCAGCGGCGTCTGACCTGAAATCAGTCGCAAGTTATCAAGGCGCTAATATTGCCGAGATTGTCCGCTTACAGCCTTCTCACGTGCTAGTATGGAGGGGTGGAAACAAAGATGCCGACATTGAGAAGTTAAAAGCGCTTAATATATCTGTCTATGAATCAAACATCGATTCTGTTGAGAACTTATTAGATGATATAGCAGGCATTGGCGTGTATATCTTTGAAGAGCAAGCGGCGCAGACGTTAATACAGCAGCTCACAAACTCGATAAACGCGATGGCAGTGCAATATACAAACGCGTCTATAAACGTTGTGTATTACTTAAGCACCCAACCCTTAGTAGGTCTTGGCAACGATAAGTGGTTAAACAGTTTACTGGGTTTATGCGGCATTACTAACGTTTACGCCAATAGCCCTAGTGCCTATCCGCAGCTACAGCTCTCAGATATTATTCGTCGCCAACCCAATATGTTAATAGCAGCAAGCAAGGCTAATAAACTTCAGCTTGCACAGTTTTGGGACGCGCATAAGGCTGTTTTAACGAACGTTATTACGCGCGCTAACCCAGACGCTCTGCACAGGTTCACACCGCGCGCCATTGCTGAGATGACGCAGTTGTGCGAAAGAGTCTACGCTGAACCTACACTAAAGTAATACGCGCAAATTTACGCTTACCCACTTGATAAACAAACTCACCCTTGTGACTTAACAACAAACGGGTGTCGGTCACTTTGTGGCCGTCTATTTTAACTGCACCCTGTTTTATCATGCGCATTGCGTCTGACGTTGAATCAACCAAGCTTGCTTTTTTCAACAAGTTGCCAATGACAAGACCTTCATCAGGCAAATTTATACTTAGTTCGGGCATGTCATCTGGAATAGCATTTTTTTGAAAACGTTGAATAAAATCTTGCAGCGCAGCCTCAGCCGCACCTTCACTATGAAAACGCGCAATAATCTCTTGAGCAAGCTCTATTTTTACGTCGCGCGGGTTTTTGCCTGCCTGAACTGAAGCCTTTAATGCTATAACATCGTCAATAGGCCTAAAACTCAGTAAATCATAATAGCGCCACATTAAATCATCACTAATAGACATAATTTTACCAAACATATCGTTTGGCGCATCAGTTATACCGATATAGTTGTGCAGTGATTTGGACATTTTTTGCACGCCATCTAAGCCCTCCAGCAGCGGCATCATTAATACGGTTTGCTGCGCCTGTCCCTGCGATTTTTGTAGTTCACGCCCCATCAGCAGGTTAAACCGTTGGTCAGTGCCGCCCAGCTCTACATCGGCCTTAAGAGCGACCGAGTCCCAACCTTGCACCAAGGGATAAAGAAATTCATGGATCGCAATGGCTTGTCCATTAGCATAACGCTTTTTAAAATCATCACGCTCAAGCATTCTGGCAACTGTTTGGCTAGCGGCTAATTTTATCATGCCAGCAGCGCCAAGTTTATTCATCCATTCACTATTAAATGCGATAGTAGTTTTAGCGGGGTCGAGTATTTTAAATACTTGTTCTTGATAGGTTTTCGCGTTTTCAAGCACCTGCGCTTCTGTTAAAGGTTTGCGCGTCACATTTTTACCCGTTGGGTCGCCAATAAGCCCGGTGAAGTCACCTATAAGGAAAATAACCTCGTGGCCCAACTGCTGAAAAGTGCGTAGTTTATTAATTAACACGGTATGACCCAAGTGCAAATCTGGGGCGGTTGGGTCAAAGCCCGCTTTAATTTTGAGTACCCTACCCGTTTTTAAGCGCTCAATGAGTTCGCCTTCTATCAGAATTTCATCTGAACCACGTTTTATCTCTGCGAATGCCGATTCCCAACTTGCCATTTTACTTCCTATAATCAATTTTAAATAAGCAAAACCCTACAAAAAGGGCTTGTTATGAAGTGTAGATGTGCTACACAAGTTTAGCTGCGTGTAAATAAGATTAGCTACAAATGTTAACTATTAGTCTATACTAGATGACTAATTTGAACCTTTTCACTGGAATACTGGCTAAAAGCGGTATATTCTTGTTTTCTATTTTAAAGCATTTTACGAGTGTATGATCCACAATACAATAAAACATCTTCCAAAAGCGCACCGATTGGGCATATTAAGCTTAGTGATTTTGCTGCTTGTTATTTTATTCTGGCCAGCCGAAGAAGTAGCTGCCTCTGGCAGTGCACCCAAGGTTACCCTTGAACTTGGGATCGAATATCCTGTTGCTATACCAAACTTTGCCTTTGAAGGCATTAATGATACTGGCGACACCGATACTACCGATTATATTTCTTATAAGGTAAAATCGGGGGATACTCTGGCGCAAATTTTTAATCGGTTTTCCTTAAGTCCGCAGACAACCCATAAAGTGAGCCGCGCAGGAGAGTTGGCAGAAAAACTTACGCGCCTCAAACCTGGTGACTTACTTTATTTTCGTATAAACGAAGCGAATCACTTACTTGGTTTGAAGTTTCCATTGTCAAATATCGACACCTTACTCGTAAACGCAAAAGACAACGATTTTGAAACGACTATCGAAACGAAAGAAATCGAGTCCGTGCTGAGTTTCTCCCAGGGCTCTATAAAAAGTAGTTTTTGGAACGCCGGTGTTGAAGCCGGCCTTAGCGATCTGCAAATTATGGAGCTAGCTGGTATTTTTGGCTGGGATATCGATTTTGCGCAAGAAATTAGAGCCGGTGACAGCTTCAATGTTGCCTATGAAGCCCTGTATATTGACGGTGAACTTATTGGCACCGGCAATATTGCAGCCGCTGAATTTATAAACCAAGGCGAGACTTTTACTGCCATAAGATATACCGACAATCAATATTACACGCCACAAGGGACTAGCATGCGTAAAAGCTTTTTACGCGCGCCAATTAATTTTAAATACGTCAGTTCTAACTTCAATCCGAAACGCTTTCACCCTGTTCAAAAACGCTATAAGCCTCATCGAGGTGTTGATTATGTCGCAAAGATAGGCACCCCCGTCTTGGCCGCTGGAGATGGTAAGGTCATTCGCTCGCAGTACGATCGTTTTAATGGTCATCATGTTTTTTTACAGCACGGCGAACGCTATCAAACTAAGTACTTACATTTTACTAAGCGCGCAGTTAAGCTAGGACAAACGGTCAAACAAGGTGACGTTATTGGCTATTTAGGCGCTACAGGGATGGTTACAGGTGCACATCTACACTATGAGTTTTTAGTGGACGGCGTACACAGAAATCCAAAAACAGTGAGTTTACCTAAGGCTGAGCCTATCAAGGCTGCGCACAAGGCCAAGTTTTTGGAAATTGCTAGTCAAAAAGTAAGCTTGCTCGATAACCACAAGCGTATACTCTTAGCGATGAATTAATAACTGCTGTGAACCAATATTATCGGCACGCAAAGCCATCTCGTTACCTGTACTTTCGATGAATGCTTAATTAACCTTTTATAACACCGCAGCAGGCCCGTATGAAAAACGTAGTGATTATAAGTCGTGATTGGGAACTATACGAAGACCGATTTGAGTGCAGCAAAGTGCTTCATGAACACTTTACTTTACTTGGCGCATCACAAGTACCTAGCAAAAAGTCTTTAGCGCTTGCCAATGTGATTATATCAGAACCAGACTTAGCCTCAAGGTATATCAAAGATTGCCTAAATTTAGGCTGGCTCCAGTCTACTTGGGCCGGCAACAATAAGCTTCAAGCCCTCAGCAAACAAGACTACATCTTAAGCGGTGTAAAAGGCGTTTTTGGTCTGCAAATGGTTGAATATGTATTAAGTTACTTGCTCTATTTTACCCGCCGCATTGAAGACTTTAGCCACGTAAAAGCAAATAATCAGTGGCTACAGCTGCCGTGCAAAACGCTCTCACAATATAAAATTGGGATTATGGGTTTGGGCAATATTGGTCAGGAAGTCGCGAATCGATTGCTGACATTTGGCATGCAGGTGAATGGACTTTCAAGAAGCGACAAGCAAGTAGAAAATGTCAGAATGTATCGCTATGAGCAGCTGAGTTTGTTCCTAGAAAGCTGTGATTTTGTATGTAATCTATTGCCCGAGACGCCAGCCACTATAGGCTTGTGCGATGAAACGTTTTTTGCGCAGATGAAGCCAGGGAGCGTATTTATTAATGCCGGCAGAGGCAGCGTGGTGGACAAGCCGAGCAGCATTATTAAGGCAATTAATACCGGTAGACTTAAGGCCGCAGTGCTTGATGTTTACGAACAAGAGCCACTGCCATCTAGTCATCCATACTATACTGCGCCAAATATCTACCTAAGCTGCCATACCGCAGCTATATCTGATGCAAACAAGGTGTTTGATGTATTTGAAAAAAATGCCCTTAAGTATATTGCCGGTGAAGCACTGCACTATCAGCACGACTTTAGTCTAGGCTATTAAACCTTAGACCTTGAGCCAGCCTATTGATTTAGGTAATCGGCCATGCCTTTACTAAATAGGCGTAGCCACTTAGCACTAAATAAATGCTTGTATTCTTTGTTGATAATAATAACCTCAATTTCACTCCCCTACGGCTTATTGCGCTTAGCCACCAACCTTAGGTTTATGTAAGTATCAATAATCGCCAGTAGTTTAGCGCGTCTTGCTTTTTCACCAAATCTTCGGGCATAAAGACCATGCCAAAATCGTGTATATAACAGGCTACAGCAAGCTGCTCTTAGGCAGTAATCTCTTCTTTAAGATCGTGCAAAATATCATATTCTAATTCTTCAGATATAAATATCACCATTATCTTCATTTTTTACACTTCAATAGCCGTTTATTGGCCAATTTGATGGTTTATTTAAAGCTAAGGTGTTTATCTTAATCTTTGCGGGTATAATTAAAGGTACATTGATGCTCGAGGAAACGCAGTGCTCGCTTTTGTACGTTTTATTGTGATATTTATCTATTTTATTTTGATGAATTTAGGCTTAATTATTTATTTTATTGCACGCCCTATGCATCGCGACAGCGTTCACGTTGCTGGGAAATACTATTCGACCATGGCTAAACTAATTGGCGTTACCTTGGTGTATAGAGACTCAAGTGAGGTTGATACACAGCAGTCGTATGTTTTTATAGGTAATCATCAAAATAACTATGATTTACTCACTATTAGCCAAGGCGCTAGAAAAGGCGTGGTCACGGTAGGTAAAAAAAGTTTAAAGTGGGTACCGATTTTCGGCCTAATCTATTGGCTCTCGGGCAACATAATGATAGATAGGAAAAACACTGGTAAAGCGCGCGACACCTTAAGTTTAACCGGCGAAAAAATGCGCGAGCGTAACCTCTCTGTGTGGATGTTTCCAGAAGGAACACGCAGCCGAGGAAAAGGGTTACTGCCGTTTAAAACCGGCGCTTTTAGGCTAGCATTATCGCAAAATAAAGACATCGTCCCCGTTGTATGTAGTGAACTCGACAACGGCAAGATAAAGTTAAACCGTTGGAATAACGGCGTGGTCATTGTTGAGTCTTTAGACCCCGTTAAGCTTGATCACTCTAAAAGTGCAAAACAAACAGCCAAGCAATTTCAGACTATTATGCAAAACGCGTTTGAACGGCTAAGCCAAGAAGCAGCATCGTTAAGTAAATAAGTAAATTAATCAAATTAGGAAAGTCAAATGAGTAATGAAGCGCAAGAGTGGTACGAATTCAATGAAGAGACCATTCAGGCATTAACACAAGACGGTACCGATCTGTCACAAGAACACACCATTGAACATCATATGGCTAGCAAAGATTTTGATGTGCTAGAGAAAGCCGCCGTAGATGCTTTTAAAGCAGGCTTTGAAGTAGGTGACGCTGAAGAACTTGTTTTAGACGACGGCGGCACAGTATTTTGCTTTGACGCCGTCGTTGAAAAAAAGTTAGACCTGGCAGCCTTTAATAAAGATATCGATGCACTGTTGTTAATTGCCACAAAACACAAAGTACACTACGATGGTTGGGGTACGTATTACGTGGGCGACGACGCCATAGACGACGAAGATGTGTTTGACGACGAAATGTATGATGGTGACATCTAAGCACTAGGCCAAATAAAAAGAGCGTAAAGCATATTGAAAATTCATGTCCTAAAAGGGTTTATACAGAACATATTTTTGGTCGAATACCCTGACAAATGTATGCTGCTTGATGGTTGCTCCAAGGCTGACTTTTCTACGCTTGCAGACTTTTTTGAAAGATCTCTAAAAAGGCCCTTGTCTGATCTAAAGGTTGTTGTGGTCACTCACATGCACCCTGACCATGCTGGTTGTGCGCTTTTTTTAAGACATAAAACGGGCTGCAAAATTGTCAGCTGTGACAAGCAAACGCAGTGGTATTCAGGCCTAAAAGGTCGACTCGCGCACCTTATTGACATAGCTTTAGCGCTGTGGGTTGCAGGTAAAATGAATAGGCCTAAAAAGAACATTTGGTATCCGCCTCATTTAAGACCTGACATTGCGCTTAGCGACCAGCAAACCATTCCGGGTTTTGAGGAATGGCAGGTTTTCGAAACGCCTGGTCACACCGACCGAGACCTGTCTGTGATGCACATGCCTTCGAAACGTATATACATTGCCGATCTTATTGTTAGGGTTAAAGGTAAACTGTCACCCCCTTTTCCTGTCTATAAACCCAAGCAATATAAGCAATCTTTGTTAAAGCTTCAAGCCTTGCAAACACGCTCTGTTATGATGGCCCACGTTGGCGAACTTAGTTTAACGGACAGTGATTTTGCATATTTACTCAGCAAAGCGCCTCTTAAGCCTAAAACAAACAAGCTGGCTATTCAAAAAATGATTAAGAGCAAGCTGTTTAAGACACGTTTGCAATCTTAATCTGGTGACTCGTGCTGGAGAATCAAAACATCACTACTTTCAATAGCTTTGTCAATGCTCGGCACTAAGGAATTAAGCGTGCTAAAGGAAAGCTCTTTGCCTTGCTTACTATTCCGGTCCAAGTCTTGCGTCTGGCGTCTTTGGACATATATAAGGCTTTGTCAGCCAGCAGGTGAACTTGGTCCCAGTTTATTGAGTGAGGCGCATGATAGCTAAATGGAAACAATGCAAACCCTAACAAACTAGACAGGTGGAATTTATTAGGTAAGCCAACATCAAAGCCTCAAGTTGGTATTTATACTTATGTTCCAAAGAGGCTGCAAAATCTAGAACTGCAAATTCAAGGCTAAAATATATAAAAGCTCTTGATAATTGGTAATTACTGTTTGCAGGCAAAGCTCATCTGCTATCTCAGTTTGCGCCAATCTACTATTGTCCACTGATGCAAGTAATAAATTTGCATAGCAAATATGCGTAGATGATTAATGGCATGTAACTTGCGCCACACACATGCTGATTTTTGGTATTATTTAGGAAAGAATTGACACGAAAACTAACATAATGGGCAAGTCACAAAGAAGTCGACCGCTAAAGCGCTGCAAAAATTGTCTTAAAGAAGATCCTGTGCTGCACCGGGTAAAGATACAGCATAAAGAACCATGGGCGTTTATGTGTAGTGAATGTCAAAAGAGCATAAAAACTCGGCCTACATACCAGTATGGCGGCACTTGGAAACAAGATAAACGTAACTAGCTATTTAACGCTCAAGCGATAACAAATGCAAAAGCCCGCTAGATGCGAGCTTTTGGGAGCTATTCAACAGATGACTAAGTAGCATCACTGAAAGCAGGGCTTACTGCCTCAACTAACCATGAACGGCAGCAAAACCAGGCTCTTTGTTGAAGGTGTAAAGGTTCTCAGTTTTCACTACATCAAAGCCTGCTTTATGCAAGCGGGTTTGCAACGCTAGAACTTCATTGAAGCTAAGCAGATTGTTAGACGACATAAAACGACAGCGCCAGTGATCGACACAGTACGTTTCGGGAAAACCTTCGGGCCATACCTTAACGCCACGATTAGTAATAAGCTTTAATATAAGCTCGGGGCTGCCATAACTGTTTAAATCATCTCCTAGTAGCTTTGGCTCACCTTCTTGCCACTGCAAGAAGATATCGATGCCGACTAATTCTTTTTTACATGGCTCTTTATGCCTTACCGCAGGCAATACAAGGGGTTTACTGTTGGCATAGGACGGCGCCGTTAAATACTTTGGAGATTGACCTAGCCTAGCAATAACTGCGTCTGCAAATTCAATCGTACCCATTCGTTTTTTACTAAGGTCTTGCCGATAAATGTCAGCGGTATGCAGGCCTTCTTCTAAGGTAGCTAGCCATGCATGATGTATTTTTTCTGCAACACCGTTCTGCCCAATATGCACCAGCATTTGAATAGCGCCGTGTAGTAACGCTGACGGGTTGGCAATATTACGCCCTGCTATGTCAGGGGCTGAGCCATGAATCGCTTCAAACATTGCGCATTGATCGCCAATGTTAGCAGAACCCGCCATGCCCACCGACCCCGCTATTTGCGCCGCTATGTCAGAGATAATATCGCCATACAAATTAGGCATTACTAGCACATCAAAATCTTCAGGCGTATCGGCCACTCTCGCCGCGCCTATGTCGACTATCATACTGTCGCTCTGTATGTCTGGGTATTGCGCGGCAATTTCTGTATATATCTGATGAAACAAGCCATCGGTAAGCTTCATAATGTTATCTTTCACAAAGCAAGTGACGCGCTTTCTGTTTTGCTGCTTTGCATATTCAAACGCGTAACGCACAATACGTTCGCAACCCGGGCGAGTAATTAGCTTTAAACATTGAAACACTTCCTCGGTTTGACGATGCTCGATCCCCGCATACAAATCCTCCTCATTTTCTCTTACAATAATCAAATCCATATCAGGGTGTTTAGTGCTAACAAAAGGCGCGTAGGCAATACACGGGCGTACATTTGCATATAAGCCTAAAGCTTTGCGCATGCTCACATTTAAACTTTTGTAGCCACCGCCTTGAGGCGTAGTAATAGGTGATTTCAAAAATACTTTGGTTCTGCGCAGCGATTCCCATGAGCTTGGTTCAATCCCGTTTGTTTGACCTCCTAAATAGATTTTCTCGCCAATATCGATCGTTTCAGGGGCAATACTAGCGCCTGCAGCCTCAAGAACGTTTAGTGTTGCCTGCATAATTTCAGGGCCAATACCGTCGCCGTAGGCCACGGTAATAGGAACAGGTTTATGGGTCATAATAACTCCGTATTTAGGTAATTCACCTAGTGAAAATCAAATTTTTAGATAAATAGCGCAATTCCATGAGACTGAACGCGTACTGTTAATCACATGTAAATTGCTCAATGCGGGCATTGTAATGATTTTATATATTTGCGATAATCTATTTAAACACTACATAACATCTATAAAAACAAATATAAATGAACTGGACTCGCCGACTACATACAAGACAAACCACCTTTCGCCAATTAGAAATATTCATGGCGGTAGCGGATCATGCTAGCGTAACGCTTGCCGCTAAGGCACTGCATTTGGCTCAGCCAACAGTATCCACACAAATTGCCAAGCTGGCCGAATCCCTAGAGTGTCAGTTATTTGAGCTGGTATCTAAAAAAATGTGTCTCACAGACACTGGACAAGAGGTACTTGATGCTGCGCGTAAATTATTTGCGGTAATGGACAACCTAGAGGCGCGCTTAGCTAAACGGGCAGGTTTGTCGCTGGGGCATCTGCGTATAAGCGTTGTTACCACCGCGAAATACTTAATTCCGCATTGGTTAGGTGAGTTTTGTGAACAATATCCGAATATTGAGCCTGAGTTTCAAATTGGTAACCGCGCTGAAATAATACAGCGCCTCAAGCAAAATTTAGACGATTTATACGTGTTTAGTAATCCGCCGCGAGAACTTGAAATTGAGGCTGAATTTTTAACACACAACCCACTGGTGGTGATCGCAAAGCAAGATCATGTACTCAAAGACAAGCATAATATTAAATGGCATGAACTCTATTATGAAAGGTTGCTTATGCGCGAAAACGGCTCGGGAACTCGATTTGCCATTGAGGCGTTTTTCAAAAATAAGAATGTGAAAATGCAAAACCCCATTACCATCGCCAGCAATGAAGCCATAAAAGAATCGGTAATGGCCGGGTTGGGCATCGCCATAGTAAGCCGGCATGCTTTAAATCATATGGCGCCTGGCAACCTAATTGAACTAGCAGTTGAAGACTTCCCTATCCCCAACAGCTGGTATTGGGTGCTGCCAAAAGGTAAAAATAGCTCTAGCGCAGCCAAAGCCTTTCAAGCTCATGTAAATCAAGGACTTAGCGAACAAGTAAATCTTGGCGCGCCATAGAGTAAAAACTACAGAGCCTGTATAGCCTCAACCTGCTCATGAATTTTCTTGAGCTGCATTTTAGCGTCCGCTAGTTTCGCTTTTTCCTTATCAATCACCGCCTCAGGCGCTTTGCTTACGAAGTTTTCATTACCCAACTTTCCTTGCGTGCGTTGTATATCGACTGCTAGCTTGTCGGCTGCTTTACTCAGTCTGGCTAATTCAGCGTCCTTGTCGATAAGACCGGCCATGGGGATCATAATTTCCATTTCTCCCACAAGGGCTGTGGCGGATGCTGGCGGAGTTGCACCTGGTGCTAGAATATCAATGGAGGCTAATTTAGCTAACAAAGTTAAATACTCAAAGCTTTGCTTTACGCGTACTTTGTCATTTTCGCTGGTGTTGTTTAGCAACACTGGCAGCTTTTTAGACGGCGCGATGTCCATTTCTCCGCGAATGTTTCTTATGCCCACCACAAATGCTTTGACCCATTCTATGTCTGCCTCGGCCTGCTTATTCTTGCGCGCTAGATCAACCTGCGGGAACACGTCTGACATAATGCTGTTGACCTCGGTGTTGTTAACCGAGAGCGGCTTGATTTTTTGCCAAATTTCATCTGTTATAAATGGCATTATAGGGTGTAACACCCGCATTAAATGTTCTAACACATTAATAAGCGTATGGCGCGTACCACGCTTTTCGGCTTCGCTAGTAGTGCTTGAGTTAAGTACCGATTTAGATAACTCTAAATACCAATCACAAAACTGATTCCATGTGAATTCATACAAGTGCTGCGAAGCAATATCAAAGCGATACTGCCCAATTGCGGTTTCGACGCTTTGCACGGTGTCTTGCAAGGACGACCAAATCCATTGGTCAAACACGCTCAACTTAAGCTCGCCACCGGTGTTGCCAGTATCAAAGTCTTCGGTATTCATCAGAACAAATCGCGTTGCATTCCAAATTTTATTGCAGAAGTTGCGATAGCCTTCTACTCTGCTCATATCAAAATTTATGTCGCGACTCGTAGACGCCATAGACGTGAAAGTAAAGCGCAGCGCGTCAGTGCCATAGGCATCTATACCGTTGGCAAACTGTTTGCGTGTGGCTTTTTCTATTTTTTTGGCGTCTTTGGGATTCATCAAGCCGCTGGTACGTTTCGCCACTAAAGACTCAAGCTCTATGCCGTCTATCAAATCAATAGGGTCAAGTACGTTGCCCTTTGATTTAGACATTTTATCACCGTTCTCATCGCGTATGAGGCCGGTTATATAGATTTCTTTAA
Source organism: Glaciecola punicea (assembly GCF_001756615.1). Taxonomy (NCBI): domain Bacteria; kingdom Pseudomonadati; phylum Pseudomonadota; class Gammaproteobacteria; order Alteromonadales; family Alteromonadaceae; genus Glaciecola; species Glaciecola punicea. The sequence continues at coordinate 26,447 of NZ_LZXY01000009.1, read as the reverse complement.
AAGGTGCTTTGCCCGTGAACTTTTTGGTCATCATGACCATTCTGGCTACCCAAAAGAAAATAATATCAAAGCCCGTCACCAACACCGAGCTAGGCACAAAAATATCCATCTCTGGTGTTTTATTTGGCCACCCCATCGTTGCAAAAGGCCATAAAGCTGAGGAAAACCACGTGTCAAGAACGTCTTCGTCTTGCCGTAAACTGACTGAGTCATCAAGCTTGTGCTTAACGCGCACATCTTGTTCATTTTTACCTACGTAAATTTTACCTTGCTCGTCAAACCAAGCTGGTATGCGGTGTCCCCACCACAGCTGACGCGAAATACACCAGTCTTGAATATTATTCATCCACTGGTAGTAGGTTTTATTCCAATTTTCCGGTACAAATTTAATTTCGCCCGACTCAACCGCTTCAATAGCGGGTTTAGCCAAGGACTCTACCGCCACATACCACTGATCGGTAAGGTAGGGTTCAATAATAACGCCAGAACGATCGCCCCGCGGCACCTTTAATTTATGCGGCTTAATGTCAACCAGCAAGTCTTGTTCAGTTAGGGCCTCTACTATTTTTGTGCGGGCATCGAAACGGTCCAAGCCTATGTACTGCGCTGGCGCTTGATCGTTAATCTTAGCGTCGTCGGTTAAAATATTGATAATAGCCAAACCATGGCGTTTGCCCATATCGTAATCGTTGAAGTCGTGAGCGGGCGTAATTTTTACGCAGCCTGTGCCGAACTCGGGATCTACGTAGTCATCGGCAATAATTGGGATTTGCCTGCCGCTGATGGGCAAGGTAATCATTTTGCCAATTAAGGCCCCGTAGCGCTCATCATCGGGGTGAACGGCCACGGCAGAATCACCTAGCATGGTTTCGGGACGGGTTGTAGCAACGACTATGCTAGTGCTGCCGTCGCTTAAGGGATAGCGCATATGCCACATGAAGCCGTCTTCTTCTTCGTTTATGACTTCTAAGTCAGACACAGCGGTCAATAGGGCTGGGTCCCAGTTAACTAAGCGCTTACCACGATATATAAGGCCTTCATCAAATAAAGTAATAAAAACTTCTTGGACCGCCGCGGATAAGCTGTCATCCATGGTAAATACTTCGCGTGACCAGTCGGGGGAAGTGCCAAGCCTGCGCATTTGTTGGGTTATATTGCCGCCCGACTCTTCTTTCCAATCCCATACGCGTTCAATAAACTTTTCGCGGCCTAAATCGTGGCGAGTTTGACCATTTGCATTGAGTTGGCGTTCAACCACCATTTGGGTAGCTATGCCGGCGTGGTCGGTGCCAACCTGCCATAAGGTGTTGTCACCTTTCATTCTATGATAACGAGTAAGAGCATCCATAATAGTGTGCTGGAAAGCATGGCCCATATGTAGATTGCCAGTAACATTGGGAGGCGGCAATAAAATACAGTAAGGTTTGCCTTGGCCACTAGGGGTGAATAAACCTTGTTCTTCCCAATGCTGGTAACAGGCTTGCTCTATTTTATGCGGGTTAAATGTTTTTTCCATCAATGTACTCTTTAAATATGTTCAGTCGACAATAAAGCTTAAGACTAATAAGCTGTTTTGTATTGGCTAGCACGGCATTCTAAAATTTAGGCGCTCTTGTATTCAAGCTGGCAGCCAGCCTGCTTATATTTCTTATAGCGCTCGCGTGCCTTTGCTTTTTCATTTTCGTCAACGGGCACAAAATCAATAATGTGCTTAATGTTATTAATATTTTCTATGAACTGCTGCGATAAGTTAATGACTACCGCCGTATTTCTTAATTTAGACATACTCAAAAAAGCAGAGTGCCAAATAATTTCTACAGGCGTGCCCATATCGGGGCCTTCCCCATAAAGATTATGAGGAATAAACTTGTTAGCAGGAAACTGCCAGATGAGGTCGTCAAACGATTCGGCTTGAGCTTGACTAGCGCACAACACGGTGACTTTTTTGCGGCTAACCACATACTCACTCAGTAAATCGGCAGCCATTGCCAATTCAGTCGCAAGTTCAGCGCTAACGGTCTCATTTTGGGCACTATTAACGCGCATATCGGTCTGAGTATGAGCGTTAATGGTTGCCTCGCTTATTGCATAAAAGGTTACTAAAGCCATGTATAGATGATTCGCTTTTATTATGTGGAATTTGCAGAGGCTACCGGCGCCTATTGCCTATTCGTCGGTAGCAATATTTGCTTTATTCATCAAAAATTGCGAAAGCATCGGCACTGGTCTGCCCGTTGCACCTTTATTTTCGCCGCTTAACCATGCAGTGCCTGCTATATCTAAGTGCGCCCACGTGTATTTACGGGTAAATCGCGCTAAGAAACAAGCGGCGGTGATCGCTCCAGCCGCTCTGCCGCCTAAATTCGTCATGTCAGCAAACGGGCTGTCAATCTGATCTTGGTACTCCTCCCAAAGCGGTAATCGCCATGCTCTGTCGCCGCTTTGCTCTGATGCATTCAAAATTTCATGCGCAAGCGGGTTATGCTGAGTTAGTACAGCACTTGCATGTTTACCCAACGCGATCACACAGGCACCGGTTAAGGTCGCAATATCAATGACTAGTTCGGGATCAAAACGCTCTACATACGTTAGCGCATCGCACAATACAAGACGACCTTCGGCGTCCGTGTTGAGAATCTCAACGGTTTGCCCTGACATTGTGGTGAGTATATCACCTGGTCTATAGGCATTAGCATCAGGCATATTTTCGCACCCTGCTATCACACCAATAATGTTGATAGGTAGCTTAAGTTCGGCCACGGTATGCATCACGCCCAGTACAGATGATGCGCCGCACATGTCGTATTTCATTTCATCCATTGCTTCGCCGGGCTTTAAGGAAATACCGCCGCTGTCAAAAGTTAAGCCTTTACCTACTAATACGTATGGCTTTTCACCTTTTGCACCGCCTTTGTGATGAATAACAGACATTATCGACTCGTTGTGCGAGCCGCGGCCAACCGCTAGATAAGTATGCATACCCAGTTTTTCCATTTCGGCTTCACCAATGGTGTTAAGCGACAATGACTCGTAGTTTTTAACTAGCTCGGCAGATTGTTCGTTCAAGTATTTCGGATTACAAATATTGGGTGGCATGTTGCTAACGTCTTTAGCAACTTTAACACCTTTACTGACCGCAGTAGCATGCACCACAGCACGTTCTCCTAGGTGCAGATCTTTACGAGTAGACACATTGAATATCATTTTACGCAAAGGTCGACGAGGCTCGCCTTTTTTAGTTTTTAACTGCGAAAAACTATATACCGATTCGTTAGCTGCCTCAACTGCTTGGCGTACTTTCCAATAAGTGTCGCGTCCTTTCACGTGTAGCTCTGTTAAAAAGCTCACCGCTTCCATAGAACCCGTTTCATTTAGTGTTTTGATTGTTTTAGCTACTATTTGCTTATACTGACGTTCGTCTAGTTCACGTTCTTTGCCGCAGCCAACTAATAGCACGCGTTCACTTAATACGTTTGGTACATGATGAAGCAGCAACATTTGACCGGCCTTGCCTTCTAAATCGCCGCGGCGTATGAGGTTACTAATATACCCTTCGCTTATTTGATCGAGCTGCTCTGCTGCTGTGGTAAGCCTTCTTGGTTCAAATACGCCTACTACTACACACGCGCTTCTTTGCTTTTCTGGGCTGCCACTTTTTACGCCAAATTCCATATTATCCCCTTAGGATTATTATTGTTGTACCAGCAACATTTCTATACTGCATCTTATAACAAACGGTAGTGGCATTTTTATGCGAAATATAAATAGCGTGCTCACTCAAGAAAGTCTAATTTTTTGTTCTTGCTAAAAATGTTTGTGTTAAACTGGCTAAAAATAGTCGGTGTTACATACAAAACTACTATATAAACAAAGTTTACTTAAATAACACCAGATTTTCATCAAAAACCGCTATTTTAGTGAAAAAGACTTTTATCATCCATGTTAATTTTTCGATATTTACTACGTGAAACCTTCAAATCACAATTAGCTGTGTTTTTTATACTAATGTCGATTTTCATTACCTTACGCTTTGTGCGCATATTAGGGGACGCCACCGACGGTAACGTACCAGCCGACCTAGTCCTTGGCTTTATTACACTTTATAGCCCAGTACTGGCCTCTTTAGTACTACCTTTAAGCCTCTTCTTAGGCATTATGCTAGCGCATGGTCGTCTTTATGTAGACAGCGAAATGACTGTGCTGCGCGCCTGTGGCATAAGCGAATGGTACGTTGTGCGGGTTACATTATTCGCCGCTTTGTTACTCGCAATAGTCACTGCAATCGTTACCCTATATTTAACACCTTTGGCATTAGAACAAGAGTACCAACTGCAAGAGGAAGCCGCCGCAAAGTCTGGCCTAGCAGCTATTATTCCCGGTAGGTTTCAAGAAACGGGGGAAGATAACGCTATTATTTTTGTGCACGACTTAGACAGCTCGAATCAGAGCTTACTCAAAGTCTTTGTGGCTCAGCCTGGCAAAAATGAAGACGATATTCATCTGATCTATTCACAAAGCGGTCGTATTGCGCAAGGCCCATTGGGCGGTCAACAACTTGTGCTAGAAAAAGGCATGCAGTATGAAGGAACTACAACGGCCAACGACTACCAAATTGTACAGTTTGACGAATACGCCGTAACGATTGAACAACCCAACACCCAAGAAGAAAGGCGCAAAATGGTGGCTATTCCCACCTTAGAACTCATACAAATTGAAACCATAGAAGCAAAAGCTGAACTTCAGTGGCGTTTAGCAATTCCTTTGTCGCTGCCGTTTTTAGTGCTAATTGCCGTGCCATTAAGCGCAGTCGATCCGCGCCAGGGCCGTTTTGGTAAAATGCTCCCCGCGCTGCTGCTATACTTAGGCTACTTCTTACTTTTACTCGCCAGCAGAAGGGTTATGGAAGACGGCAAATTACCGAGCTACATTGGCCTATGGTGGGTGCACGTAGTCATGTTAGTGGTGGGCACGGTACTTATTGCTAGGGAGCGCAAAACAGGAGCGTTTATTCGCCAGCTATTTCTGGGCAAAAAGAAGGTAAGCTCATAATGTTTAAGCTCATCGATTTATATATTGCGCGCACACTTTTCAGTTCTATCGCAGTAACCCTTTCGGTACTTATTGGCTTAAGCGCATTAATCAAATTTGTTGAACAACTCCGTAGAGTCGGACAAGGCGACTATGACATGACGCTTGCAGGGCTTTATGTGTTACTGAGTTTACCGCGTGAAATTGAATTATTCTTACCCATGGCCACGCTGCTTGGTGCATTAGTTGGCATGGGCTTGTTAGCGCAAAGCAGCGAACTGGTGGTTATGCAGGCGGCGGGCTTGTCGCGCACAAAAATCACGGTAAGCGCAATGAAATCTATCGTACTTATTATTATTGCGATTATGGCACTAGGTGAGTTTGTAACGCCTGCCAGTGAGTCTAAAGCTAAACAGATAAGAACCCAAGCGCTTTCTGGAGGCAGCCTGCTGTCGTCAGACTCCCTAACGTGGGCAAAGGATGGCAACGACTTTGTCAGTATTGAGCAAGTGCTCGAACGTGATGCTCTGCGGGGCGTGAATATTTACAAATTCGATGATAATTTGCACTTAGTCAAAATAATCAGTGCAGGACAAGCTACATACACACAAGAAAGCTGGCTGTTATCCGATGTTAAGCAAGTAACGTTTACACCACAGCGTATTCAAAATAACCAAATGCAAAGCTTTCAGTGGAATAGCTCTATCACACCCGAAAAATTAGGCATAGTGGCCATCAAACCCGAGGCTTTGTCTATTGTTGGTTTAAATGAATATATAGATTATTTACAAAATAATGGACAAGATTCAGCACGCTACGAACTGGCGCTGTGGCGCAAAATACTCCAGCCTGTATCAGTAGCCGTTATGCTATTGCTGGCAATGTCATTTATATTTGGACCCTTGCGCTCTGTTACCATGGGCGCGCGAACCGGTATGGGCGTGTTAGCGGGCTTCGGATTTTTTGTCAGCAACGAGATGTTTGGTCAAGTGGCGCTGGTGTTCCAAATTCAACCGGCAATAGGTGCGGTATTGCCTAGTTTACTGTTTGCCGCTGTGGCAGTATTTTTACTGCGAAGGTGACGCTTATTGGCTCTGATTTTGTTTTAGTTAACAACACTACCAATTTTTATGATCGTTCTGAGCGGTGGTCAACACAAGCATTTGTGTACCTGCTATCCTGTCTTGCAAAGACTGCTTAGACTTAAAATCAACAAGTACAAGCAACGTACCTAAGCCACCTAAAGAAGTAATCAGTCTTATTATTAAGCGGCCGTAGCCTATAGATGTGCCCTCCTTTACGCTATAAATGCGCAAGCGCCATGCGCGCATACCCAGTGTTTGCCCACCATTCTTCCAAAACCATAGGAAAAAGCCCGCAACCCACAAGCTTACCCAAACTTGAATGATTAATGAATAATAAAATGAGGACTGTATGAGTACACTTACGTGCTCATTACCTTGCTTAGACAGTAATCCTGTTTCAAACAGCACTGTCAAAATTGTAATAATAGCCAGCGCCGATAGCATGCCCACAGCAACGGCGATAAGCGTGTCGTAAATCATTGCAGCGAGGCGTCTAAAAAACCCGGCTCTTTGTAAATCAGGTGTGTCCATATAGGTAAATGCTAAATGATAATTGTTAACTACCCTTATATTATCACCCTTGTTACGACTTAGGATGAAATTATTACTAGGTGCACCATTTTTATGGTCATTGGTGTAAATAAGACTTGATACCATAAACGATATAGCTATACTCCTTACCTCCTCAATAGAGGTATACCAATACAAGAAAAACCCTCAATGCCAGAGTGGCGAAATTGGTAGACGCAGCGGATTCAAAATCCGCCGGTAGTAATACTGTGCCGGTTCAAGTCCGGCCTCTGGTACCACGCTCCCATTCCGTCTCGTTCATTAAGCATAAAAACCCAACAAAAACAACTACTTAACTCAAAACCACGTTCGCTAAGGTTCGTTAACGCTTGTTAATGGTCACTTTAAAAAGTTACATTATTAGTTACACAGAATGAAAACCCGAAAAGTTGTGTAACTTTTTTAATAATGTGAGTGTAACTAATGGCAATCAAAGACGACCTACTTAACTCGATGCAGGTGACCACAGCAAAGGCTAAAGATAACGAGTACACCCTGAGAGACGGTAACGGCTTATTCTTGCGTATACGTCCATCTGGCACTAAGCAATGGATATTCAATTACAAACACCCTGACACGAAAAAACAAAATAATCTAAGTTATGGCTCATATCCCGATGTTAAATTGAAGCAAGCACGAGCTTTAGCAGAAGAAGACCGCGCATTACTCAAGCAAGGCATAAACCCAAAGTTACACAAAGACATGAGAGCATTACAGCGCAAACAAAACGCAATGATGACTTTTAAGGCGGTAACATTAGACTGGTTAGCACTAGAAAAGGCTAAATTAGCCGCTTCTACTTATAAGAAGAACTCGCGGTACTTTGAAAAAGACATATTCCCCGAAATCGGTAACTACCCCATTAAAGAGATAACCGCGCCTCTTGGCATTGAAGTAATCAAGCGCATAAGCGGCCGAGGCAGTTACGAGATTGCTAGGAAATCAGCCAGAGCAATGAACAGCGTAATGACGTATGCGCTGAATACTGGACTGATACCGTTCAACCCGTTAACAGGCATCAAAACCACGATACCCAAAATTGAGGTAGTAAACCGCCCTACTTTATTGGTTGAACAAATAACCGAGCTAATGCAAACGCTGCACTATTCATCTGCAAAGCTGGTTACTCGCGTCTTAATAGAGTTTCAACTGCACACAATGACAAGGCCAAGAGAGGCAGCAGAGGCTAAATGGTCTGAGCTTGATTTAGATAACATGCTTTGGACAATACCAGCCGAACGGATGAAAATGAACAAAGAACATAAAATACCGTTAACGCCTCAAGTTATTAAGCTAATCGAAACGGTGCGCCCTATTAGTGGACACAGGGAATATGTTTTTGTGTCACATATAAACCCTAAAAAATCTGTGAACGCTCAAACAGCTAACAAGGCCTTACGTGATATGGGCTTTACTGGTCGTCTAGTCGCACATGGCTTGAGAGCATTAGCCAGTACTACACTGAATGAACAGGGCTTTGATGACGACATTATAGAAGCCGCGCTGGCACATCAAGACACCAACAAGATACGCAAAGCATACAATAGAGCGCAGTACCTAGAGAGGCGCAGAGTATTGATGGAATGGTGGAGCAATCACATAGAGCAAGCCGCTACTGGCAATATGAGCTTGGCTAATAGTAGAAAAGGTTTACGACTTGTTAATGAATAGGCTATTTAAAGAGGTAAACATTATGGCTGATTTAAAAAAAGTAGATGAAGAATACAACGCGGTATTAGGAAAATATTTACCCATAGTTGATAAGTTTTTAAACGCAAAAAACAAATCGAAAAGTTTAAAAGCAGATGATGTTATTAGCACTTTAATTAATGATGGTTTTTTTATTTATGACGAATATAAAGCAGGCAAGTCGAAAGACCCCAGCTTAGTTATTGAAAGCTTATTTAAAGCACTTCAGGCGGCCACTTATGAAGCTGAAAGAAATGAAAACGGCCTAGTCATTATGGAAGAAAAAGAACGCAACAAAAAAGCGGTGCTATTGGTAAGAGAGCGAAAACATAAATCAACTGGCGGTAGAAGAGGCAGATTTAATGAAGCAAAAGAGCCTGAGATTTTAAAGTGCTTCGAAGAATACGATAAATTAAAAAGAGTAAAGGGAAATAAACTAGAAACTATGGCTTCAAATTTTGACATACCTATTGAGACGTTTAAGGTCTATAGAGCGAATTATTTAAAAAGCAAAGGAAAGACAATATATAAAGAGTGAATCTGAAAAAGGCATATTGAAAATTGCCAACAATAGTTACATTGTGATAGGTTAAAGCATCTTGCGTAATAATAACTAAATTATTTGAACTATTAAGACAATTGAGTATGGTCAAACATGACATGCCTTTTTTATAAGTAGGTTTGCCTTAAGTTAAATGCAAATTACAATTTCTCTCTGCACTCCTTGGGAACACATCATTATAAAAAATATACAAGGATATTTTATTTTGACAAATATTCGAATCAATAATACTTGCGCTAATTTCACCACCCGCTCCAGCATTGATAACGCTTCAAAATCTTTTAAGCTTTTTTTAGTCTGTCTAGCAATTCTGTCACTTAGTGCTTGCGGCGGAGGCGACAGTGAGACAGAGACTACACAGCTGCCAGTCGTCACTCCGCCTGCGAATCAAAGCCCAACGGCAAGTGCAGGCGCCGCTCAGGATGTTGATGAAAATACGAACGTCACAGTTAACGGTTCAGCCAGTGATGCTGATGGCTCTATAAGTTCTTACTCATGGGCACAAACAGCGGGAACTAATGTCAATTTAACCGGCGAGAACACCGCAGACTTAAGTTTTACAGCCCCTTTAATAACGGCACAAGAAACGCTTACATTTCAACTAACCGTAACTGATGACGATGGCGCAAGCAGCAGTGACTCTGTCAACATTACCGTCCTTGTTACTCCGCCTGCGAATCAAAGCCCAACGGTAAGTGCAGGCGCCGCTCAGGATGTTGATGAAAATACGAACGTCACAGTTAACGGTTCAGCCAGTGATGCTGATGGCTCTATAAGTTCTTACTCATGGGCACAAACAGCGGGAACTAATGTCAATTTAACCGGCGAGAACACCGCAGACTTAAGTTTTACAGCCCCTTTAATAACGGCACAAGAAACGCTTACATTTCAACTAACCGTAACTGATGACGATGGCGCAAGCAGCAGTGACTCTGTCAACATTACCGTTCTTAATACTTTAAATGATGCGCCTGTTGCAGAAAGCCTCACAACCACTTCTAATTTTTCAACACCGTATGTTCAATTAAACTTACTCGCAAATGACCCAAATAATGATACCGTTAGTTATGTGCTTGACTCTGAATTTTCAGGGGCTGGTTATAAGCAGGCCTTTATTCAAGATGGTGTTCTCTATTTGACTTTGACCGGCAGTGATGAGTCCCAAGCTACGTTAAGTTATCGCGCTACCGATGGTCAGCTATTTAGTGAGCCTGCTGTCATTACTATTGTCTTTGAAAATATAGAAGAAAATGGCGCAGGTGCAACACCCGTATCAGCCAGTGATTATGCGCAATTGCAGGTGGCTAGTTTTGACAGTACCACATTTACCAATAGTGACAGGCAAGCTAATCAAACCCCCACACGAATCGATCTATCTGGTTTATTCCCAGTAGTAGGGAATCAAGGAAAACAAAGCAGCTGCGTAGGTTGGGCTCTTGGGTATGCAATAAAGTCATACCATGAAAGAGTAGAATATCAATGGGATTATACTCCCGAGACTACCTTCAGTCCGGCTTGGATTTACAACCAGATTAATAATGGTCAAGATAAGGGTTCAGACCCAATTGCTGCCATTAACTTGCTTATTTCACAAGGGGCAGCAACACTAAGCGCGATGCCATATAATCCCAATGACTTTCAGACTCAACCAAGTGCGTTTGCTACATCGCAAGCGCAAAGTTATAAGGTAAGTAAAGCGGCCAGGGTTGGCGTCCAAGACGCAAAAGACGCGCTGTCAAATCAAGTGCCGGTTTTCGCGGTAATAACCCTCTACGAATCATTTCGTTCGCTCTCTTCAGCCGGTGAAAATGCGGTTTATAATACCTTTAGTGGCGCTATCACGGGCCGCCACGCGGTAGTACTAGTTGGTTTTGATGATAATAAGTTTGGTGGTGCATTCAAGGTTATGAATTCTTGGGGGCCTAGCTGGGGCGACGATGGTTTTTTCTGGCTCCCTTACTCAAATATTACTGATGTTGTCACTATTGCAGTGATACTCTTTGACGATTCCCAAGGGGACGTGCCCGAGGTTTCTATTAACGTGCCAGTTCAGACAGATAGGCCCAATTTAGTCGTGCAAGAATGGAATATTGTTTATGATCCTGTTTCTGGTGGTAGCGGCGAACTCTATTACACCGTTTTAAACTCTGGCGCCAGCACTGCACCAGAAGGTGTCGATGTTGCGTTTATTTTATCAGACGACCCAACCTTTTCTAGCCGCGGTAGTCTCGTTGCTTTTGAAGAAGTGCCATTTGCCTTAGAAAGCGGTAGTTCTGCTTTTCGTGATGAGACCAATTCTTTCCCGTTCACTTTGCCCGAGGGATTAGAGACCGGCTCATACTATCTTGCAATGGTAGTAGACGCCGTTAATAAAGTAGATGAAAGTATTGAGAGTGACAATATTACGTTTGCCAGTGATGCGGTCCAATTAAAGGGCTCTAATTTGCCAGACTTAGCAATAGACAGTTGGTTTATTCAGCCAATTGAAAACAATCAAGCTACGTTCGAGTATCGTGTTACTAATATTGGTGCAGGAGACATCGATATTACTGGCTGGGATGTTAGCATTGTCCTGCATGATCAGTTAGATTTTCAAGGCCAGAATTTTTTCCCTTTCACTGAGCCAGTTAGCTTTGGTTTGCAGTCAGGCAATAGTGTATTTAGAAACGAGAATAATCAGGCAGTATTCGATGTGACAAAGGATTTTGAAGGTAATGCTCTGCCTGCGGGCGAGTATTTTGTGTCCGTCGCTGTTGATACAATTGTTATAGTAGATGAGGCTAGTGAGAGTAACAATTTCTCAACCGCTTTCGAAACTTATACTATAGATTCGACCCGTCAGGCAAGTGCCAGCACAGCAAATAAAAGCAAGAATAATAAGGCATTTTTTAATGGACAAAAAATTGATAACGGCCTTGTGTTAAGCAAGAAAGTTACGATTAGTAACAAGGATGGTATCGCTAGAATTGTGTCTGTTGTTGACGTAAATAAAAATCAAAAGACTGACGTTGAAGGAGATATTACTAGAAAAAATCAGGGTCAGGGTCCTACTTTTCGCGAACCATTAAGAATTGGGGAAGCCAAAAAACTTCCTCGTAAGCAACTGGAATCTAGCAATAATAAAATCAGCCCCATTGAACAACGGATTAAGATGCCGAAAATTCAATAATAGAAGGTTGTCAAAATCCCGTTTAGGGGTTCTGGGGAATGTGTATACCTAACACTATGCAAACGTAAAAAAGTGAGTATAAAAATGAAAACTAGATTTAGAGTATAAGATGAATTAACACTATACCCTGATCTTCCTTACAGCCGTCTGTCAAGATGGAACGATGCTAGCTAAAGGGAGTTTGAGGTAACTTTCGTGAAATCAGGGCCGTTAATTTCTCATATTAACAGTCCATTGCTAATGAAACCTGCGGAGTCGTTTACAACCGCCCCTACCATTAAATTTTCTATTGCTTAGAGTTGTGTCGAGTGGATAGCCTATGCTCCGAAATCAAAGTCGCATTGGGTATTGAAATCATTTACAGGCTCTCATAACCACGTGTATTAGCACATGGTTAATTTGCATAATATTTGCATTTAAGAACTGAAACAAACGAAAGCAGCTATTGCACAGTGAATAATTGCCCTATTTGTTGAAATATGTGGATTATTGCAGGGTGAAAATATATAGGAGCCATGGATTATAATCGTGCGAAAAAGTGACAACTACTTGCCATCTCGACCCTATGAAAAATGTGCTTACAATCCTTTATCAGTCATTAACAACTGATACAGGTAGCAAAAATGAAAAACAACAAAACATCTATACTAATTCGACGCCCCGAATGTTTAGCTTTAACAGCTAGATCAAAATCAGCACTTCAACACGACATCAAACAGGGCTTGTTCTGCCCGCCTATAGCAATCGGTGAGAGAGCTGTGGCGTTTATTCGCCATGAAGTGGAAACCATTATTCAAGCGCGTATTGAACAGCAGTTACCTGACCAAATTAAAATATTAGTAAAAAAACTAATAAAGAACCGCTCGGCTAACATGGGAGCGCAAAGCCAATGAGCGCCATTCGAATACTACGTAAAACCGAAGTGATTAAAGTTACTGGTTTAAGTAATACGACTATTTTTGAACGCGCAAGAAATGGCGCTTTTCCGCCAGTCATATCATTAGGCGGTAGAGCAGTCGGTTATATAGCGCATGAAGTAAACGCGTTGCTATTAGCCTATTCAGCTAACTATACTGATGAAGAAATCAAACAACTGATCAAGCTTATGCTTGAGCAGCGCAAACAAAACGCCAGCGCCTTTATGACTTCCCTAACGTCTAACGATGGGGGCGCTTAATTATGACAATCAATCAATTTATATCAGGTTATGGCAAGTTTCACACCAATAACCCACTGAAGCGCGGCAAGCCTTATTTTAGTGAAACGCTGCCGATTATCAGCCTAGACGAAATAGAGGGAATGTTATCCAATCCGCAACAGGTGGACAAGGAAAAAGCCCGCTGGATTGTTTTCTCGAACTTACAAAGCCGCGAACATAAAACCCAACGCGAAAGCGGCCTGTATGGCGCCCTATGGTGTGATATTGACGAAACAGCCTTACCTGTTAATGAACTATCAGAAAGGCTAGAAACAATCACTGGCGGCTGTTTAGCGTATGTTTACACCAGCAAGAGCAGCACTCCAGGAAAGCCAAAGTATAGGGGCATTATTCCGCTGGCTGAAAGCTTAACAGGCCACGAATATATAGTTTACCAGTCTATTTTAAGCGATAAGTTAACAGCCTTAAACATAACGCCCGACAAGGCAGCAGAGAGAGCCGCACAGCCCTGTTATTTGCCTAACAAAGGCGATGATTACCACTATAGAATAATTAGCGGTGAAGGTGAACTGCTGACGCCTGAAGCATGGCGTTATGAATATGGTGTAAAGCTTCAGCAGCTCGCAGCAAAAGAAAAAGCGCAGGCAGCTAGACGACAACAGGCAGAGATAAAGAGGGAAGCTTTAGCCGCTCAAGGGTTAAGCGTATTTGAGGCGGTGAACAGGTCTTATACTATAAACCTATGTTTAAGAACATACGATTATCAAGCCAATGGTACGCGATGGTTAAGCCCTCTAAGCCAATCAGGAGCCGCGGCAGTTATCATAAAGAACAATAAATGGATCTCACACCATGGAAGCGACATAAACGCAGGCATTGGACAAGTCGCAGAGGATGGCAATAGTTGCTTTGGAGACGCGTTCGACTTAATGGTTTTCTATGAGTATGGCAACGACCGCACAGCAGCGCTCAAGTCATTAGGCGACCGCATAACGACCAACAGCGGGCAAACAATCAACGAAGCCAATCAGCAAGCTTACGCAACGCAAAAAGGAGATGAAGACACGCTGCAAATGTTTACTAAAACGGCAGCAAGTGAACCGTTTTATAAGCCTAAATTAGATTTAGCGATGTATTCGCTCAAAGGCCAATCAAAAGAAATGGAAGCTCAAATGTTAGAAGATAAGTTTGTATTAGGTGAATTTGCGCTATTAGGACAAGCAACGGCATTTTACGCCCAGCCTAACGCAGGTAAAACCCTTATGACATTGTGGCTATTGATCCAAGCCATTAAAGAAAACAACATAAAAAGCGAGGATGTTTATTACATTAATGCTGATGATAATCACAAGGGACTGGTAACAAAGCTTAAACTAGCTGAAGCCAACAATTTTCACATGCTGGCACCCTCTTATAACGGCTTTGTCGCCAATGACTTTTTGCTGATGATTAGAACGCTCATCAATGAGCAATCAGCGAGGGGTAAAATAATCATACTTGATACACTTAAAAAGTTTACTGATGTAATGGACAAAAAGACAGGTACTGAGTTCGGCAAGGTCGTACGTGAGTTTATCTCAAATGGCGGTACCGTTATCATGTTAGCACATGTAAATAAGCACAGAGATTCAGACGGCAAGCTTATTTATTCAGGTACCAGTGATATTGTCGATGATGCCGATTGCGCCTATACGCTCGATACAGGCGACCCCGATCAAGCGGGGCGAAAGGTGGTGACGTTTGAGAACTTTAAATCAAGGGGCGATGTTACTGCGAAAAAATCATACAGCTACCTTATTCAAACTGGTTTGACGTATAACGAGATATTAGAATCAATTGAACAGGTAGACGATGCCAACGCAGCAAAAGCAATCCTACAAAAACAAGTAAATGACAAGCTGGAAAAGAATGAGATTATTATCCAGTCGATTACGGATTTTATTAAAAGTGGCGTTATAACTAAAACCGAATTAGTAGAGGAAGTACGAAATAACACAGGTGAAAGCCTCAAAAAGGTACACGCAGTATTAAGAGACCATGACGGCAAGGACTATATTAGAGGCGACAGGTGGCGAGAGACGAAAGGCGATAAGAATACTCGCGTTTATATGCTGACCACGTTCTTTTGCTCAAGTGATGAAGTCAACGAGTACAAACAAGCCAAAGGAAGATAAACATTTTTTAAGGGTTTATTGCAATAACTGGTAAACCCTTATTTTTTTATAAAAACACGCGATTACCCCACCCACTGTAAAACATACAAAATGTAGCCGTAAATGGTTAAAATATTTGCTTCAAGCTATGAGATAAGTTATAAATTAGAAAAACACAGGAAATAGTCTTAGTGAAATCTACAAGCATTATAATAGCAATATCAGCCATTTTTATTTTGGGTTCAATTACGGGGTGTGCGAGTAAATCCACTGACATTCCTGCAACCTATGTATCACCTAATGAATATGCAAGTTTTAGTTGCCTGACATTAGAGAATGAGTTGAGTGATCTTTCTCGTAGAGTTGCGACAATTACTGGACAAGTTGACAGTGAAGCATCAGGTGACGCATGGCAAATGGGCGTTGGATTAGTTCTGTTTTGGCCTTCCTTATTTTTTTTAGAGGGTGGTGATGGGAACTTACAAAATGAATATGCTCTACTGAAAGGGAAGTACGAAGCAGTCAATACACAGCACAAAAGAAAAAATTGTGCTGATGAAGGTCAAACACCAGAAATTAATGGCTAAATAGACTAAAAGGTTTCGAGAGCACTTGCTTAATAGCAGGTGCTTTTTTATGTCTAAATTTAAATCGTCCCGAATTACTATATGATCAAGGCCTACTTAATTAGTGGGCTTTTTAATACCCACCCACTGTAAAACATACAAAATATATAAAATTAGAAAAGTTAGGCGAGCGGGTACCCTTAGCCACTCATTCTTATTGTCTTATTGGTACCCTTGCTGCCATAACTAGACAGGCTGGAACCCGCATGTAGCCTTAATTTCGTTAACTTTGTTAATTCTTTAACTTCTTATATTTATTATACTTTTTATACTTCTCAAAGGGTACCCACTATAAGTAAGTGGATTGGCTAAAAAGGTGTTTGATACCAGATAAATATTATGGATTGTTGATCTTCCCTGTAATGTGACTATCAATGCTGGCTGATTAAAAAGTGTCCGCACAGGTCAACACGCCTTAGTTACTTTATAAAGAAAACATAAACCAAGCTTACAATTAATATTGCACCAATTACCCATGAAGCTAGTAGCAAATTTGTTTTAATTTTTAACTCGCTTTCGTCACCAATATGAGAAAATAGATCAGGGTTCTTGAGCACCACAAAATTCTATTCCCTAGCATCTGTAGGCTAATACCAAACCAATCTATTACAGATGATCCACTTCTCTATGCAAGTGAAGCTGCGGCTTACTCTAAACAAACATACAGCATTTTGTTAAATGTATAACTACCTATTGAGTACATAGCTAATTGAATAATTAGTGACTTTAGTTATTTCTATGGAGACACCCTCTAGCTTTAGAGTCTTTTCTGCTGGGTCAAATAAAAATTCGACGGTACTAGGTGGTAA
The DNA here is from genome assembly GCF_001756615.1 of Glaciecola punicea. Lineage (NCBI taxonomy): Bacteria > Pseudomonadati > Pseudomonadota > Gammaproteobacteria > Alteromonadales > Alteromonadaceae > Glaciecola > Glaciecola punicea. Next base: position 9,597 of record NZ_LZXY01000009.1, on the reverse strand, counting down.
CTGAGTAACTGTTGTTTGTGGTTTTTCATAATGCCTAATCGTAGAGTTTGTGTTTGCAGATCCATATGCAGAGTTACCAACAACTGTAGCATTAGCTGTAGTATTTGAATTAACTGTTGTGGAGCTAGAACCATACCTACTCATGGTCGTTTCGTTAGTCTCTATATCTATGTCAGTTAGCCTGAAAAGAATAATTCCATCTCGGTTTAAGCCCATAAAGCGTAACTCGGTGTATCCTGCACCTACTTTACCTCCAAAAATATCAGCTTTGCCAAAGACATTTTTTAGATCACGTTTCTTAGTAACGCGATAAAGCTCATTTCCAATTGAAGTTGTTTTCTCAACACCAACTTGTGTTGAATAGGACTCATGTGTTTGTATTGTTGCGCTGCAACCTGAGAGTATAAAAAACATAGCTACTATTGTGAAATACTTCATGATATCCCCTTATATATTGAACGGTAAATTAAACCGAAGTCGAGTTAGAAACATTTGATTCTATCAAAAACCATCTTGACATTCAGGTAGGTAGTTTTAGCATTTCATAAATTTAACTGTTTGAAAAGAAAAATCTATATTTGATATTTTATGAACAAACGAAGCCATGTATTAAGCTACAGACTCAACGTCACTGTCCATATGGGTGGTTTAAAAAATTATAACCTTTTAGTAAGATTTATTGCTGTGTAAAACCAATTGCTAAGTGATTGAAATGTATTGACATGGTCTAATTGATTCGGACTCACCGGTTAGGAGATAATACTTAAAACCGGAGTGCATTATGAATGCTAGAAAGAAATATTCAGAAGAATTTACGTTAGACGCCATCAGTTTAGTGGTGGAGCAACAATACACGAGAGCTGAAGCAGCGCGAAGTCTGGAAATAAATCCAAATCTGATAACTCGCGGGATAAAAGAAAACGAACAAGATAATAATGGTCAGGCGTTTCGAGGAAATGGCAAGTAAACGCCCGAGCAAGAAGACATCCGCAAGTTAAAGGCAAAGGTTCGCCAGCTTGAAATGGCTTTGCATAGGAGAACTTTCAAGCGCTAAGAAATCAGTTCACCGTGTTATCTAACTGTATTGTGCACAAAGGAAAATCTGATCGAATTGTTTAGTGTAGGCATGAATAATAATTTGGGTAGTAGAGGATGCCTGAGCATTATGGAATTTAGATAAAATCCTCTTGAAGCAATAACGAATAACATTTATTCTAAAAACAAGTTTTGAGGAATGATTTCTTAATTAAGGAGGCTAGTATATGTTCAATTTTTTTAAAAGCAGAAGAGATAAGAAAATAAAAAAACAATCAGAATATGCTTTAAAAGAGATATGGGGCATTCTTTGCGACTGGGAGTTGCAGTCAGGCATGGAAAATGAAAACATCCCACAACAACTTATAGACGGCTCTCATCAACCAAAGACAGTTTTGGAGGTATTTGACGAGTACTGTGACACGCAAGATTTTGCAGGACGTGGATTTGCGCCTTCAGTATCCGCCAATCAAGATGATACTAGTTTTGAGGCTTATTTCTTTCCATTATTTATTGTTATGTCAATGACACTGTCAAGAGATAAAGCTGGATATTATGTTTTTTCTCGAAAAGATAAAGACCAAGCTAATTCAAAATTAAATACTGTATTTTTGGAAATGATTTCACTCGCTAATCCTGAAGAAGTCATATTCGGTATTAGGAAATGTATGATTAATACAAAAAGACGTGCTAACAATTAGGGTGTTTAACCTAAACCTTTATTGATTAGAGTTCTTATAAAGCTTCAAAATTAAAATTGATAAAGGTAAGCTGCTTTTCTATTTCTGAAGTAATTTCTTTGCTCGCATGATTCACGAGTGGTGATTTGCGAACGTCATCAATAAGCGTGTCCAAAGAGGATGTAACAGCCTCGGGTTCTTCCCTAATTTTTTTAACTCTTTGATAGCAAATTCAGACTTACTTTCCAAAGTCATTGGCTTATGAGAGCCAGTTTCCATTTTGATAAAACTTTCGTCCTTTAAAAATATTATAAATTGATTATTACACCATTGGATAAGTTTTAACTCTGAGTTTGCTTTAGCTTCGTCGACGCTTTTAATGGATTCAATAAGCTCAATATCCATATTTATCTCTTCAAATTCAGAAACAACAAAATCCATATTTTTACTGTCAGTGTCTATATTTAATGACTCGTCATGTGTAACAACAATATAATTTTTGTCTCTTAAAATCACTGCAAAGCTATTGTCCATATTGTCTATATTCCTATTAATGGTTAAATCAATTCATGACGATACAAGATTAAGACAACAAATACACTAACCTTTTATTCGCCTGTTTTTCGTACTAAAGATTATGTTATAATATAACGAATGACTAAAAGCGGAGTAAATTATCATGGCAGCAAACAAATCGAACGGCATAAGCGGTGACGTTAGGCATTTAATAAACGATGCCGTACAGACAGAACTGGCTAATCTAGCGGCTACGTTAAACGATGTAAAAGAGCCAATTGATAAACTCAACTTTTTAGCTAAATTGCTGCCCTATGTATGCTCACCTATTAAGCCGCTGGCAAGTAGAGGCGCTCGGATAGAACTTGGCGAAGAAGAATTTTAGTTTTGCGGAGTAAAACACTGTGCCAAAAGGTGACCATAGCGGAAGAACACAAACCAGAGCTTACACCCACGAGTACCAGCGCATCTATGCCAAAGCTTTTAAGCCGCTATTAACCGAGCCTTTAGGCAGTTACACCCTGACAGGTACAAATCTATTCGCTACGCATAAAACATTACAACTAAAAGAACTAAACGGCCAGCGTTTCGCTCAATTCACGATTAACGACAAGCCTCACCTTGTAGGCTTATCGCTTGATAACAGCAGCGCAAGCAATAAGCTATATATCACTTGCCCTAAATGTTCAAAACAGCGCCAGAGCCTTTACGCGATCAAACAGGGCTACTATTGCCGCGAGTGTATCGGTTTACATTATTCTAGCCAGTCTGAACGGCTAAAGCATAGACGCATAAGACGTATACGCAAATTAAGAAAGTCGTTATACGGTTGCGATCATCCTGACATTAATAATTTAGTTGTGAATATAGTCTATTGGCAGAAGCCACCTTACATAAGATGGGATACGTTCGAAGCAAAGCGTAATATAATACTGAAACTAGAGCGCGAATGCTGGGGCGCATTTAACCCTCAAGAAACCTATCAAAACTTAACATTCAAATAGAAAAAATGCTGGGAGTGTTCAGCCTTGAGAACTTATCAAAACTTAGTATTCAAAACAATAGCGCGAATGCAAAAAGTTACACATACGGTTACACAAATCAGACAACAAAAACACCTACTCTATATAAATCAATAATTTATAGCACCAATTCAGTACTGGCCTCCTACCATTGCTGTTGTTTTCAACGGTAAGACTCCTCAAACCGTTCACATCGCATAACTCAGGATCAAAAAAAATACCTAGCTCTCTCGGCGAAACCACTGCGCAATGGCGAACGCTGGCATCCGTTATGGTGCAAGCCAGCATGGCAGTCGCAGGCTGCAACGGTTGTTCTGAGCTTAATGCCGGCTACATCTATACACCTTGATCTAAAGAGTTTTGTTTCACAAGTGATTCTGATTCCCTTGCCTTACATGATTTTGTTGACAATTTTATTTCAATCGAATTTCACATATACTGTGCACTCATACTAATTAAGACGAGGCTATGATGACACAAGATCATCGACATGAATCCATATTGACACTTCTAAAGCAAAGAGGCTCAGTGACAATTGAAGAATTAGTTGATTACTTCAAAGTTACTCCACAGACCGTCAGGCGTGATTTGTCTCATTTATCTGAACGTCAAAAATTAAGGCGCCATCACGGTGGCGCCGGGCCTATATCCAGTATAGAAAATACCTCTTATCAAACAAGGAAAATCATGGATCTTGAGGCAAAAGAAAAAATAGCGGCGCATGTCATTAAGATGATCCCAAACGGTTCTTCTTTGTTTATTAATATCGGAACAACCACCGAAACGATCGCTAGAGCCTTGCTCAATCATGAAAATTTGCAGGTTGTTACTAACAATTTGAATGTCGCTGCTATCTTGGGTGTCAAAAAAGACTTCTCAGTGTTAATCGCAGGAGGAGAAGTGCGTTCTCGTGACGGAGGCGTTATCGGTGAAGCCACTGAGGAATTTATTAATCAATTTCGGATGGATTTTGGAATTATTGGTATTAGTGGTATTGAAGATAATGGTTCTTTGTTGGACTTTGATTTTCGTGAAGTAAAAGTTGCTCAAGCAATTATTAAAAATTCTAGAAGAGTATTGCTCGCCGCTGACAATTCGAAATTTGGCCGCTATGCCATGGTACGCCTCGGCAATATCGATCAGGCACATGATGTGATAACTGACAGTATGCCACCAAAGAGCATTCAAACAATTCTAAACAACCATGATGTTAAACTACATATCGTATAGATAACTGCAAACCATCTAGTTTTAATCAATTAGGTCACTTGCCAATTATTTTCTTTTTATGTTCGAAAATGTTTGCAAGTATTCGTTAATGAGTGTTATTTTACTAAATAGAACATGCGAAAACAATCTAAAACAAATCTTTAGCATTATTTGGTCCTTTTTTATGAGATTAAAAAGCATCAGCCACATCTTCTAATAGTCCAAGACCAGTAATCGACGAGGTTAGATATCTATGATTTTAAGAGAAACCAATATAAAAAAATTATCGGCCGAAGTATTTGATGTGCTGGTAATAGGCGCAGGCATAAATGGTGCCGTTTCTGCCGCCTCTTTATCTAGAAAAGGGGCAAGCGTAGCGATGATAGATAAAGGTGATTTTGCCGGCCATACCTCTTCTAATTCGTCCAATCTTGCATGGGGCGGTATTAAGTACCTTGAAAACCACGAATATTTTTTGGTTAACAAACTGTGCAAAAGCCGTAATCATTTAATGCGTAGCTACCCTTCTACAGTACAAGAAATTCGCTTCTTAACCACATTACAAAAAGGCTTTCGTTTTCCTGCATGGTTCGTATTCATGGGCACTTGTATGTATTGGATAATGGGCAGGTTTTTCACGCAAATGCCGATCCTTTTATCAGCAAAAAAAATAAGAGAGGCCGAACCAGCCATCAATATATCAAATGCGCAGGGAGGATTTGAATATTCGGATGCGTTTTTACATGATAATGACGCTCGTTTTGTTTTTAATTTTGTGCGCAGTTCGATGGACAATGGTGCTATTGTGACTAACTACGTTGGTGCACTCGGTAGCGAAAAGGTAGATGGTATTTGGCAGACACAAGCTATCGACGGGCAGTCGGGTAAAGTATTTACCATACAATCAAAGGCGATCATTAATGCCTGCGGACCTATGGTTGACAAGTATAATGATGAAATTAAGCAACAAACGGAACACAGCCATTTGTATTCGAAGGGCGTGCATCTAATTGTTGATAAGCTCACAAAAGTGGATAAAGTATTAGCTTTTTTTGCATCTGACGGTCGTTTATTTTTTGTTATCCCAATGGGACAGAAAACCTGCATAGGCACCACCGATAATCAAGTTGAAAACCCAATGACGTCGGTAACTGAAGAAGACCGAGACTTCATTCTTGATAACGTAAACGCACTGCTAAATTTACCAAAGCCATTAACCCGCGATGATATTATTTCTGAGCGTTGGGGTGTGCGTCCATTAGCAGTGAAAGGCGCAGGTGGCACTGCTGACTGGGTTGCATTGTCTCGAAAGCATGCGGTAGATGTGAACAAAGAAGACAAGTACTTGAGTATTTTTGGTGGCAAGTTGACCGACTGTATAAATGTAGGCGAGGAAGTTGCTGATCTTGTTGAAGATTTAGGTATTTCACTGCCGTATAAAGACGCGATTTGGTATGGTGAATCTTCGCTTGAGATTAAAAAGGAATTTGAGTATAGAGCAGGGTTGATTGGTCTAGACGATATGACGCCAAGCTATAGTTCCGAAAAGCTCACCGTAAGACTGTGGCGACGTTATGACATTCATGCACTACAAATATTAGACGAGATTCAGCGTGACCCAAGCCAAGCTGAGCAATTAATGCGTAACGCAGAGTACTTGCGAGCTGAGGTGCACTATGCAGCAAGAAGAGAAATGATCACAAACCTTGAAGACTTTTTACGTCGTCGCTCTAAGATTGAAATGGTGTTAAGGAAAACTGAAATTATCAACACACAGGGGATTATCGAAGCATGCCAAATTTTATTTGGTGACCAAGCAGAACAGAAACGTAAAGAGTATGTTGATAAAGTGCTGCAAGACTATCCTGATGCACCCGTGGCACAGCCAAGAGCTATATCATAGAATACTTAAGTAGGCTCATGCTCACCCTAAGGTAAACAATAAGCTATAGACGCCAACTAGTTGGTATCCGATATCTTTTCTACTTCCCAAGCACATTTTTTTTGTAACGCTTGGTCAGTTTAGCAAGCCTTATCCTATCTTGAATTAGACTAAACAATGCAGAAGCATTTTGTTTAGGCACTTTGGACCTGCCCAATCTTTGCAATTGGCGTCTTACTAGTGCCATTGTGGCGAGTGCTGCAAGTGTTTTATTTTTCCAATCCACCTTGGGCGTAAACCCAAGCGCTTCGGCATTAGTTTTCCATATTCTGACTAAATCAGGTTTATATGCCATTGCACTGGCAATACCCACTAAATCGATGTGTTCGTTTCTTACTTGATTTGCAACAGCCAAACGTTTAATACCGCCCGTGGTCATTATTTTAAGTGTTGTCTGTAGCGCTATAGATTTAGCAAATTCCAGAAAATATGCTTCACGCGCTAGTGTACGATCATCGGCGCTACGCCCTTGCATTGCAGGCGCCTCGTAGCTTCCGCCCGATAACTCAACAAAGTCAACGTCCATTTTTTCTAGTTGCTGAACCACAAGTATTGCGTCGGTAATATCAAATCCACCGCGTTGAAAGTCGGCAGAATTAAGCTTTACAGAAATGGAAAAGCGAGTAGACACTGCTTTTTTAACACTACACACTATTTCGATCAATAAGCGAGAGCGATTTACGATTTTGCCGCCCCATTTGTCTTGTCGTTTATTAACCAACGGGCTTAAAAATTGAGATAATAGGTAACCGTGAGCTGCATGGATTTGAACACCATCAAAGCCCGCCTCTTCGGCTTTTTTAGCGGTAATGGCAAAGCGTGATATAACATCTTGAATGTCAGTCTCACTCATTGTTTCTGGCTGAGAAAACATAGAGGAGTGTTTACCTAATTCAAGCGGTGTGCTTGAAGGCGCAATTGTTTTACCCCCTAAGCTTCTGTAGGTCTGTCGACCAGGATGGTTAATTTGCATGATTATTTTCACACCATGCTTTTTGCTTAATTTCGCCCATTCTGTAAATGGTGCTAGCTCACTATTTGCATGTAAAGCGATGCCGCCGGGTCCTGTCATGGCTTGGGGGTCCACCATAACATTGCCGGTTATGATTGCGCCCATTTCGCCCTTAGCCCATGCAGTGTATAAATTAAAAATATCACTGCCAGGTTGCTGCACTTCGTTTGCCATATTTTCTTCCATGGCGGCTTTAATCAATCTATTGTGTAAAAATAAGCCAGATGTCAAAACGATAGGTTCAAATACATCCATTTAAAAAACCTCTATGCCTGCAAACTAAGAGAGTAACCAGAATATTTACGCATATTAATGACTCTGTCTTCATCAAGTAAAAGATACTGACCTTTAATACCTAATAAGGTTGCTTCAAATATAGGTTCTTTATCTAAATTTATTGATTTAATTTTAACTGGGTAATGATTAACCGGATAATTGATTTCAACTGGCTTAGGTTCTAACGCTTGAACAGCTTGAAGGCCATATTTATCTTGAATTGCTTGCAAGGGTTTTTGGATGAGAATATGCACTTTTTCCTGCATCGTCACAAGATCTAAGGTGTCGGGCTGACCTTTTAGCATGGTTCGCCAATTAGTTTTATCACCTATGTGCTTAGCTATTTCTATTTCAACTAAACCGCTTAGTAAGCGCTCTTTTACTCTAAATATTGCCATCGCTTGAGAAGCCCCCTGGTCTATCCATCTCGACGACACCCCCTTGCTTACATGCCTCGTTATGCCTACTTTAATTTGACCTGTGTTGGCTAGATATACAAAGTGATCTTGCAGGCAGTTCTCCTCGCCCCATTTAGGTTCTCGGCAGGTGCCTTGTTCATAGTGACATTTTTCTGGTTTTATAATACAGGAATCACATCGTGCTAAACGAGTCAGGCAAACATAACAGTATCCTTGACTAAAGCTCTTTTTAGTCTTCCTATTACAATGAATACAGTTAATTTCACCGCTGTATTGGACTGCAATTTCGTGACCAATTAGCGCGTTCATGTTTACCTGTGAATCACCCACAGGAAGTTGATATTGTGCATTGTTGTCACCATCTACCGAAACATGCATTTTGGCGATTTGGCCAGACCATTCATTGGGCATTTAGAAACCTATATTTTGTATTTACGGATGCTAGAAAAATTTTAGTAATATAGATTAGCTATTGCTTTTAGCACACCTATCTTTTGGAGATTATAGCATCTAATGACTCTAAATTAATAAATCAAGAGCTCCTTGTAAGTATAAAACCTGAATAAAACGAAGATGAATGCTAACGTGGTTTTTATCTAGTTTTAATATGAGCTTAGTCTCGCATGAAGAACAGCTTTAGTTGAGAATGTGAACGACTTGAGTATAATCCTTGGTAGGTCTACTTACTTAACAGAATAATATGAAAATTTGTGGCATAGAAATTAAAGGCACTGAAGCGGTAATTTGTTTACTCAGTTATCAAGATGGTTTGTTCACCATACCTGACTGCAGAGTGCGCAAAGTTGATTTTAGCAAAGAGAATAAAACCTCTGATATTCGCTACTTTCAAAGCACATTTGCAAAACTTACGGAAGACTACAAAATTAATAAAGTTATTATTAAAGAGAGGCCGCTGAAGGGGAAATTTGCAGGTGGTGGTTTAGGCTTCAAAATGGAATCAGCAATTCAATTAATTTCATCACTGAACGTTGAATTAATGTCTGCTACTGCATTAAAAGAATCGTTAAAACGTAATCCGGTAACTGTTTCTTTTGGTGAAACGGGGCTTAAGATTTTTCAGCAAAATGCTTTTGAGATTGCTTACGCTGCGCATATGAATGAGGTGTATGGTAGTGGAGAATAATACGTACTAAGTGCAGATTTTTAATGACCGCGCACCATGCAGATTTTTAGTGACCGCTCTTGTCACTGAAAATACTGCGCGACCGTTGGTAGGTTTAACAGCGGGGACGGTGGGACATCCTTGATCCCTTTTTGCTTCCATAGCCTCATCAAATTTAAGCGGCGTGTTTTTGACCAAGGTTGATGTTGCTACATGGTATCTTTCTACATTGTCTCTTTCTCACAGGCACAAAAAAAGCCCGTTCGCAACCAAGCAACGGGCGTTTTGTTGTCTTTCTTCAAGACGAATAGGAGTCTGGCGATGTGCTACTCTCACATGGGAACCCGACACTACCATCGCCGC
>NZ_LZXY01000008.1:0-147150 GCF_001756615.1 Glaciecola punicea | reverse complement strand
ATTTTCTTGAAGTTTGTTGTTACAAATACATGCTTCAAAATCTTACATCGCGTCGTCTAAACAACACATAAATATTGACACTTCAGGCGACTGGTTTAGCCTTTACTCTCTAGGCTTTTCCTTGTCTCCCCGAAGCGAAGGCGTAGTTTACCTATATTGATAAAACGATCAACTACTATTTGCAAAAAGTCGTGTATTTAATACCTTATGCTTAATTTTTGGGCGAAGCATCGTTATCTGAGTTTGCTTTCTCACTATTAGAGCTAGTATTCTCTTCGTCGGTTTGAAAATCAGCATCTTCTTTTGCTTCGCCAACTACATCTTCTAAGGTAACTTTGTCTACCGTCCTAAATGTATTAACCGGGCCTGCAATTGCATATAAGATAAATACAATGAATAAAACGAGAGAAGGTGCAGTTGCCACTATTATAAAGACCATCATTATAAGTAGTAGGGCAACAAATGGCACTTTACCGCTCCAGTCTACTTCTTTGAATGAATTGTACTTAAAATTGCTCACCATTAGTAAACCAGTTATACCGGTGATTATTGCCACAATCACGCCGTAATCATTACCGCCTATATCGTACTCCATACTTACCCACACCATACCCGAAATTAAGGCAGCAGCAGCAGGACTTGCTAAGCCTTGAAAATAGCGGTTGTCACTCATACCTATTTGAGTATTAAACCGCGCTAATCTCAGAGCAGCACACGCTACATATATGAATGCGGCTAACCAACCGAACTTACCTAATTCACTCAAACCAAAGTTATACGCGATTAAGGCTGGAGCAACACCAAAAGAAACCATATCGGCCATAGAGTCATATTCAGCACCAAAGGCAGATTGTGTATTTGTCATTCTGGCTACTCTGCCGTCGAGACCGTCAAATATCATGGCAACGAAGATAGCTATTGCCGCATTTTCAAACTGCCCGTTCATAGACATTACTACCGCATAAAAACCTGAAAATAGACCTGCCGTGGTCAATAAATTTGGCAACAAGTAAATACCGCGTGGTTTTGGGTTTGTCATAAAGTCTCCGAAGTTGAGTCACATGAGTATATCAAAAAATACTAAAACAATACTAGCTACCTTTTTCAGCAAATCAGTCGATACAATGTCAAGTCTGTCAATACAATTTAATAGAGCATTAAATAAAATTTTACCTAATTAACCATTGATTTTGAGCACAATTTAATTTTACTAATGCGTAAATATTATGCACGATGATGTCTTTTTTTTACAAAATTTGTGATTAGTAAATGAGATCAGAGTAAATAGTACCCATGCCAATGGTATTTAAAAGCTTAGCTAATATTTGTGTGTATGAAAATAAGATAGATGCCGCCTATATCTCTGTGCAGCAAGCGTTTGAGCTTTTACAAGGAAGACCCCGCAATCTGAAGTATCCTTTAATAAATAATAGTGATTCAAGGAAACCACGACCTAGGTCTTAGCTTACTTCACAAAGCTTAATAGAAGAATGCGCAAGATCCTGACGTGCAACATCATTTAGCGTATGCCTTATATAAGCTTCAAATAAATAATGAAAACCGTAAAATGATAAACGAACTGCCGAATAACTGTACTGAATTTGATAAAAGGTTAGATGCAATTACACTTAATAAATTTCTTTAACTACCTGTAATATAAAGAAATTTTATCGAATAATCTATATTATTGATAAATCCTGCTCTGTCGTTACTGCCAACTATTTTATTATAAATTGACCCTCTTCGTTGTAGTCTATATTTACTGTATCACTGCTTACAAGACTATCTTCAAGCAATGCTTGCGCCAACGGATTTTCTATATTCACTTGAATAGCTCTTTTCAGCGGTCTCGCACCATATGTGGGATCAAAGCCCGATTCAGCCAACTTATCAAGCGCTCTTGCTGATATCTCGAGCTGATAGCCCATCTCTGATAGTCGCTGACGCAGCCCATTTAACTGTATTTTAGCAATTGCTTTTATCTCTTGCATGCCTAAAGGATGAAACACTACAATGTCGTCTACACGATTAATAAACTCTGGCCTGAAATGCGTGCCTACAACCTGCATCACACTAGCTTTCATTTGCACATAGTTTTCTTCACCACTTTGCGCCTGAATAATGTCAGAGCCAAGGTTTGAAGTCATGATAATAATGGTATTTTTAAAGTTGACGGTACGCCCATGGCCATCGGTTAAACGACCATCATCTAATACCTGTAGCAGTATATTGAATACATCAGGATGCGCTTTTTCAACTTCGTCTAGCAAAATAACTGAATATGGCTTTCTCCTAACCGCTTCAGTTAGATAACCACCCTCTTCATAGCCAACGTAACCAGGGGGGGCGCCCACAAGTCTGCTAACTGAATGCTTTTCCATAAACTCGGACATATCAATTCGAATCATTGCCTCTTGAGTGTCAAACATAAAAGTTGCTAGTGCTTTACATAGCTCTGTTTTACCAACGCCCGTGGGGCCCAAAAACAATAAAGATCCCACCGGCTTGTCAGGATCTGCAAGGCCAGCGCGTGAGCGTCTAATCGCATTCGACACCGCTTTAACCGCTTCGGTCTGCCCAATCACTTGCCTAGCAATTGCAGCTTCCATGTTAATCAGCTTGTCTTTTTCACCGCCCAACATTTTTCTTACTGGAATGCCTGTCCAGCGACTAAGTACATCCGCTATTTCCACTTCGGTTACTTTGTTTTTAAGTAAGGTATTCTCGGTAATTTCATTTTGCGCAGCTTTCTCGAGCTTTTGCTCCAATGCAGGAATTTTGCCATACTGCAACTCTGACATTCGGCTTAAGTCGGAGGCTCTTCGGGCAATTTCTAAATCAAGCTTGGCTTGTTCTAAATCCGTCTTGATACCTTGGGTACCCTGCATTGCCTCTTTTTCTTTGTTCCAGACTTTTTCAAGTTCGGCGTATTTAATTTCGGCTTGCTCTCTTTCTAGCTCAATAATTTCTAATCGTTTGAGGCTGGCGGTGTCTGTCTCTTTGGCAAGCGCCTGTTCTTCCAATTTCAACTGAATTATTCTTCGTTCAAGCTTGTCCATTTCTTCTGGTTTTGAATCTATTTGCATACGAATACTGGATGCAGCTTCGTCAATTAAATCAATGGCTTTATCGGGTAGTTGTCGGTCACTAATATAGCGATTTGACAGACTCGCCGCTGCTACAATGGCAGGGTCTGTTATATCCACAGCGTGATGAAGCTCGTAACGCTCTTTTAGCCCGCGCAAAATAGCGATAGTGTCTTCTACCGACGGCTGCTCCACTAGTACCTTTTGAAAACGACGTTCAAGCGCGGCATCTTTTTCAATATACTGTCTATATTCGTCAAGTGTAGTGGCACCCACGCAGTGTAATTCACCCCTGGCTAATGCCGGTTTTAGCATATTCCCGGCATCCATTGCACCTTCACCTTTACCAGCGCCTACCATAGTGTGCAACTCGTCAATAAAAAGAATGACGCGCCCTTCTTCTCTTGCGAGTTCATTGAGGACAGATTTTAGGCGCTCTTCAAATTCGCCTCTATATTTTGCGCCCGCCAGTAACGAGCCCATATCGAGTGATAATACTCGCTTATTTTTTAAGCCTTCAGGCACCTCACCGTTAATAATTCTTTGCGCAAGTCCTTCAGCGATAGCGGTTTTACCTACACCGGGTTCACCAATAAGCACGGGGTTATTTTTGGTTCTTCTTTGTAAGACCTGAATGGTGCGGCGAATTTCATCGTCGCGCCCTATTACTGGGTCAAGTTTACCTTGTTCGGCGCGTTCGGTTAAGTCGGTTGTATATTTTTCGAGGGCTTGACGAACGTCTTCAGCATTCTGATCGGTCACTTTTTGGCCGTTTCTAACATGGTCTATTGCCTGTTCTACTTTAACTTTGGTCAAGCCTAGCTTGATTAGCAATTGGCCTAAAGCACTTTTGTCATCGACGGCCGCAAGCACAAATATTTCAGAAGTGATGAAATCGTCTTTACGCTGCTGGGCTACTTTATCGCAGGTATTTAATAAACGAATGGTGTCACGACCTAGCTGAACGTCGGCCTCTGCACCTTGTATTTTAGGCAACTTGTCAACGCTTTCATTTAGTGACGAACGTAGACTATTCAAATTTATACCAGTGTGTTCAAGCAGCGCGCGTATGCCTGTGCCTTGCTGATTTAGCATGGCCGACATTAAGTGAATTGGCTCTATGTATTGATTGTCACGTCCAAGCGCAAGAGACTGCGCATCTGAAATGGCAATTTGAAATTTACTTGTAAATTTATCTAAACGCATCTTAAGCTCTCCAATATTTCCTAAGCTCAGGTATGGGTATTGATAAAAGACAATTCAAGTGAGCACACTATCTTAAGTTAGCGCTAACTTGATGTACGTCACTTTTGTCAAAGTTTAACGTAGGCATAAATCACCGCTAGACGCGCAACACAACCGTCGCCATACGGCCCGTTTGCTGCAAACCTTGATGACTCGCACGGCGATGTGAGAAACAATATTCACTAGAATATGTACAAATTGGGGACTTTTGAATAGTCGGTACTTTTAAATCTGCCAGCAGCTTGCGCGCTATTTGCGCAAGGTCTACGTGATACTTGCCCGCCGTAGCGGCTGGAAGTATCGCATCTTTATAATTCGAAAACTGTGCAATTATATCATCAGAAATGTGAAAGTGAGCCGGTGAGATACTTGGACCTATCCATACCGTAAGCGAGGTTTTATCACTGAATTTAGTAACCGTTTCATTCAAAACACCATTAAGTAAACCTCGCCAACCAGCGTGGATCGCCGCTATTTGACCGCTTTTTGTACATGCAATTATAATCGGTAAGCAATCGGCGGTCATTACCGCCAGTGGTGTATTAATACGCGTAGAATATATCGCGTCGCATGCAGCATTGCTGGTGGGTGAAATCGCGCTGTCATAATCCGAAATAACATTACTGTGCTGCTGATTTAGCCACTTAATAGGCGCTATTAATGGCAGCTTAGCTGATGTGCTTATGTTAAGCGCCTGCTGCACAATGATAGCGTGTAAAAGCTGTCTATTTGTTGCCACGCGGTGTTCGTTGTCTTGCACATGCATGGCTAGATTAAACGATTTATACGCGTCGTCGCTCACCCCGCCCTGCACGCTGGTGGTGAAACAAAACACATTAGGCGCTAGCGCCTCTTCAGGTAAGAACAACATCTTAGGATACTACCATTGCTGCGGCATATCGTGCAGCGCTAAGTCTTTTTTCATTTCAACCAAAAGCGCCTCGAAGTCGCTGGGAATTGGCACTTCCCATGTCATAACCTTCCCTGTTGTAGGATGACTCAGACTAAGCTTGATGGCATGTAAGGCCTGTCGTTTAAAGCCACGCAGCATGGTAATGAATTCTTCACTTGCGTTTTTGGGCAATCTTGGCCGACCACCATAGTGAATATCACCGACAATGGGATGATTTATATATGTCATGTGCACTCTTATTTGGTGAGTACGGCCAGTTTCAAGTTTTAACCGTAAATGGGTATGTGCTCTGTATTTATGTTTTACGCGATAATGAGTAACTGCAGGCTTACCGCTTTCTCTTACGTCCATTAAGGTGCGTTTCGTTTGATGGCGCCCTATGTTGGCTTCTACTGTTCCTCCGGCAATCATATTGCCAAGCACAACAGCCTCATATTCACGCCCCATTATACGCTCTTGTAACTGATTAACTAAGCTGGTTTGTGCGCTTAAGGTTTTGGCCACGACCATAAGGCCTGTTGTGTCTTTATCGAGTCGATGCACAATGCCGGCACGTGGGATTTTTTCAATGGCCGGATAATGACTTAATAGTGCATTGAGAATAGTGCCAGACGGATTGCCTGCGCCAGGGTGCACAACAAAATTGGCAGGTTTGTTAATAACCAAAATATCATCGTCTTCATATACAATATTTAAAGTTATTTCTTGCGCTTCATTAAACACCTGCACTGCTTGCTCGGCAGAAATAACGATCTCTTCACCGCCTTTTAGCTTTAGCCTTGGGGTAAGCACAACTTGCGCATTTATAGTGACGCTGCCCTCTAAAATCCATTCTTTCAGCTTGGAACGTGAATATTCAGGGAACAAACGCGCAATAGACTGGTCTAGTCTGGTATCATAGTGCTCATCGGGCACTATTGCGTTTAACGATATTAAATTGACTTGTTGACTCATAAACACGATCATTGGCAAAAATTGAAGCGTAGTATATCAAGCCTTCAACGTAATTGCTTTACCGATAGCACAAAAGACAGCGAGCAGACATAAAAACCCTGTTAAGCGTTATTGAAAATTATAAATCACATTAAATGAGTAATTCTAAAACATGATAAAGCGCAAAAAATTGTTCACCGGACTCATCGCAATAACGATTGTTTTGTCCCTCACCGCTTGCTCAAACGTTGAAGATGAACAACGCCAGTTAATAGCAAATCAGGGCCCTACAGCATTATACAAGCAAGCCAAAAACAATATGGAAATAGGAAACTTTTCTGCTGCGGCCCAAATACTAAGCAGTATTGATTCAAAGTTCCCATTTGGGCCTTTGTCTCATCAAGTTCAGTTAGATTTGATTTATGCACATTATAAAAGCGGTGATATAGATCAAACCTTAGCCACTATTGACAGATTCATAAGGCTTAATCCAAATCATGCCGATGTAGAATATGCAATATACATGCGCGGGGTGGTCAACATGGAGCAAGACGCTAACTTGTTTCAAGCGGTATTTGGTGTAGATCGCTCAGACAGAGACCCGTCTAGGTCAAAAGAAGCCTTTGAAGATTTCAGGCGACTTATTGAGCAACATCCTGACTCAAAGTATGCGCCGGATGCTAAGCAGCGAATGGTGTTTATTAAAAATAGACTAGCCAAATATGAAATTGAAGTAGCGCGATTCTACATGCGCCGAGAAGCATGGGTTGCCGCCGCGAACAGAGGCCGATATGTACTGGAGTATTTTGCCGATACAGAGCAAATTCAGCCCGCTTTAGAAATAATGGTTGCTAGTTATAACGAACTTGGCTTAGATCAGCTGAAAAATAACGCGGTTAAAACATTAAGACTAAATTATCCCCAAAGCGAGTTTATTAATTAAGACATTGCGTCGTTTAGAAAGCCTATGGACACGTTGGCTTAAATGTTGAACCAAAAAAAAGACGCCGCCAAGGTGTCTTTTTTTTACTGAAGGTGAACGCAGCGCCGCTTAGTTATTAGTATTAACCTTAAAATATAGCTGGCTTAAAGGGTTTATTAACATTGCCCACCCGGAAGTAAAATGCAGCGGCATGTCTAGCATAGTAACAACAAGGCAACCCTCATAATTCTCCGCGGTGGGCATGTGAGTATGCTGTTGGTTTAACTCAATAAAATCCCCACTTTCATAGCACTTTCCACCATCTGTGAATTTACCATTAATCACTAAAGTAAGTTCGTTGCCTTTGTGAGTGTGCTCAGGAACACTTGCGCCTCTATCCATATAAATAAATTGTGCCAATGACCCGCCGCCTATGTTTACAGAGGCATGCCATAGTTTACCAGCTAAGTGAGACCATTCTCCTATGCGGTCGGCAAACCTAGCCAATGTCGCAGGCAATACAAATTCACGCCCATCCAATGTTATGCGTGTATCTAATGTCTGTGAATAACTTGGATTGAGCAAAGTACTGTCGTTAGTGATAGATTCAAACATGCTTATGTATTCGCGAAGAATAGTTGGATTTTGTCTTAAATCAGGGAACATATCTACTGCTATGGATTCAGTAAAACTGCGTGTTTTGCTCAAGCACGTTGGACACATGTCACAATGAGCAGATATCAAAATAGCTTTCGTAGAAGGCAATGCTCCTTCTACGAAACTGCGCAAAGCAGATTCACTGGGATGATGCTTAATCATATTCTCGTAGCATGTCCTTTAAACGCTGAAGCGCTAAACGAGTTCTGGACTTTACTGTTCCCAATGGTATTTCTAATTCATCAGCAACCTCTTGCTGCGACTTGCCATCAATGTAAATAGCTTCAATAACGCGCTGTTGCTTAGCGGGTAACTCGTTAAAGTACTGACCAACTTGCTCTAGCGTTATCTGCTCATCAAGTGGCGCAATCTTAGTATCTGCGGTTTGCTCACAAAGAACCGGCCACAAGTCATCTGAGCATACATCTTCTTTCCTATTCTGCAGTTTTCTTAGCATATCGAAGCGTATATTTCTGGCTATCGTAAATATCCACGTAGAAGGCGAGCCTTTCTCGGCGTTAAAAAGATGCGCTTTTTGCCAGACATTTGACATTGTATCTTGAACTAGTTCCATAGCTATAGCCTCGTTACCCATCTGCTTAAGTGCATATGATCGAAGTCTAGGAGCGAAGTAGCTAAAAATTTTGGCGAAAGAAGCTTTGCATCGTTGCTTCGCAATAGTATCTAAATATCCTGACATTTCGACAGAACAATCTTTGGGCTGCCGCGTCTCATTACGTTGCTGGTTTGCTGGAATTCCAATAAGCATATAGACCCTACCTTTATTTTTCGTTCAAATTATCATGCGTAAAGTATACCTCGAAAAATGTATCTCAATAGTTAAATATTGTTAATGTAAGATAAGGTTTTTCCTGACGATAAAACGCATAATGACTACATTATACGAACTACTATCATTAACGCTTTGTTCTTATTCTATTAGCTGTGACAAATATTTGAGTACTTTTTGACAATCTTGCTGTGCTAAAAAATGCTGTTTTTGCTCAGCTCCTACCGGTAGCAGCTCAATCCAACGATTGATCACCCACATTGGGTCGTTAAACAGCGTTTCTGTGTAGAGGGAACTTACATCAGGATATCGTTCGAATATTTCTTTTAAGCGCACATCGATGGGGTGCAAGTCTGCCATTTTTAATTCGCATGTCCAAATATGACTGGCGGAACAAGTACCAACACGCAAATCGTCACGCTCCGTTTCAATGTCATTTATGCTAACGCTGTGCATTCCCTCTACGGTTACCCCTAGTAAACCGTCATCCAACAAATCAAAATCGACCACTTTACATACCGTTCCTAAGGGGAAAATATGACTATTTTGCTGCGCATTGCCGCTGCTGTTTAACATGCAAATAACAAACCCGCTGTCGTCTTTGCACGCCTGCTTGATCATGCGCACGTAGCGCGGTTCAAAGATACGTAAAGCCATTCTGCCTTTGGGCAAGATGTGGGAAGATAGTGGAAAAAGTGGCATTTTCATTTATGTGATCACGCTTAGTATATAAACTACAGTTAAATTCAGTGGATTATGGATTATTACTAGCGGCGACAATAAAAAGATTACTACAAACTAGAATAAGTAAACGTGCACGCGTTACAATTAAATAAAGTTAATTAACTGATCTCAAGCAATACAGTGGCGTAAATTGATATCTAACACTACAAAAAGTACGTTTTAATGTCTACATTACTATTAGAAAAATTTTCATCATTTTACACCAACTTAGACACCATGAAAGTTGAAGATTTAGCAGAGATTTACAGCACCGACGTCTTATTTATTGACCCTATTGCTGAACACAAAGGCATAGCCGCAGTTGAAAATTATTTTGCAAAATTGTTGCGCAATGCTAAGTCTTGTAGTTTCGTTATTCACACAAAGCAAGATAACCAAGACGGCAAGTGTATTGTAAACTGGACGATGGAATATAGGACGTCAACAATGAATGCAAACAAGCCAATAAAAGTCGAAGGTATAACAATGTTAACGCTTAAAAATGATAAAATTACCTTTCATAGAGATTATTATGATTTAGGCCAGATGGTGTATGAAAACATCCCATTACTTGGACGTTTAATTAAACGAATAAAAAGGAGTATGTCCTAATGGCGACTATTCTTATAACGGGTGCTACCTCTGGTTTAGGTGAAGCATTGCTAAAAGAGGCCTGCGCTAATGGGCACGCCGTAATTGCATGTGGTCGTAATCAAGATAAACTTAACGAACTACAAAACATCGGTAATGTAACAACCATCAAATTTGATGCCAGCGATGAAGCGGCCACAACCAAAGCATTGGCAGGCGTTAAATGTGATATTGCGGTGCTAAATGCGGGCACCTGCGAATACGTTGACATAAACAATATTGAACCCGACATGTTCAGACGGGTGTTTGATATTAACGTATTTGGCTCGATAAACGTTGCAAGTGCGTTATTGCCAAGCTTACAAAAAGGCAATAAATTAGTGTTTGTAGACAGTATGGCCCGCCTGCTGCCGTTTACACGCAGCCAAGCCTATGGCGCAAGTAAAGCAGCCCTTCATTATGCCTGTAAGAGTTTTGAAGTTGACCTAAAGAGCAAAGGTATAGCAGTGCAAAGTATGTCGCCAGGCTTCGTTAAAACACCACTAACAGAAAAAAACGATTTCCCCATGCCGATGGCCATTACCGCTGAGCAGGCGGCACAATACATGCTTAAGGGTATTCTTAGTAACAAATCTGCAGTATATTTTCCACGCCGCTTTGGCACTATAATACGATTTTTAAATTTCTTGCCCGAGGCCGTTCAGCACAAAATTTGCATTAGCATGCGCAGTTCGCTAGAGCGCGGCAGTTCGACAGACCGCGAATCTAACCAGTAGGATAACAAATGAAGCAAAAAGTAGCCATTATAGGTACTGGTATAGCGGGTATGACTAGCGCATATTTAATTAATTCAACAGCCGAGATTACCGTTTTTGAAGCTAATGACTACGTAGGTGGACATACTGCAACCAAAAAAGTAGATGTAGATGGGCGCACGTATAATATAGACACTGGCTTTATTGTTTACAATGAATGGACTTATCCGAATTTTATAAAATTAATGGACACATTAAACGTTGCTACCCAGCCCACCGAAATGAGTTTCAGTGTTAAAAATAAAGACACCGGGCTAGAATATAACGGCAATACTATTAATAGTTTATTTGCGCAGCGACGTAACATTTTTTCACCGACATTTTATCGTTTGGTGCTCGACATTATTAAATTTAATAAAGTCTGCAAGGCGCATCTAGAAGCAAAAAAAGATACTGATAACATCACACTAGTCAAATTTATACAGCAGCATAAATTAAGCAAAGGTTTTACCGAAAACTATATTCTGCCAATGTGCGCCGCCATATGGTCAACAAGCTTAGAGGCATCCGCGAACTTTCCTTTATCGTTCTTTTTAAAGTTCTTCAACAACCATGGTTTACTGAATATTACCAACCGCCCTCAATGGTACACGCTTATAGGCGGCTCAAATAAATATGTAGCCCCTTTAACTGCTAGCTACAGTGACAAAATATTGTTAAACAGTCCTGTAAGTTCAGTCAAAAAAACAAACGCTGGATACGAAATAATGAGCAATGGAAACATCAGCGAGTTCGACCAAGTGGTGTTTGCGTGCCACAGCGACCAAGCCCTGAAAATGCTCGATTTACCAAGTTTTGAGAAGCAGCACGGCCAAGACCTATCTGCTATTTTAGGGGCAATCCCCTACTGTGACAACGACGTGGTAATGCACACAGACGTGTCCCAATTACCGCAGCGACCTTTAGCTTGGGCCAGTTGGAACTATTTAATTAAAGGCACTCAAAACGAAAGCCGCTCTCCCGCTAGCGTCACTTATAACATGAACATTTTGCAACAAATAAAAAGTGACACCACGTTTTGTGTCACCTTAAACAACACGCAAGAAATTGACCCGAGTAAAATATTAGGGCGATATCGTTATGCACATCCTCAATTTAGCCCTGAAATGGTAGCGGCGCAGGAACAGCGCGAACGCATCTGCGGCAAAGAAGGTCTACATTTTTGCGGCGCTTATTGGTACAACGGCTTCCATGAAGACGGCGTAAAAAGCGCGCTTGAAGTTGGCCAAAGATTTGGCGCCAGCTTATGAATAAAGAACCTCTAGGCATGCTTGAAAGTGGTATATATACAGGTAATGTGTTTCATCGGCGTAGCGTGCCAAAAGTGCATCAGTTCAACTACTGTATATATCTTTTTTGGGTAAAATTAAAAGAACTCGATACCTTGACTGAAACAGTATCAGGGTTTAGTCAAAATAAATCCGGCATTAGCGTTGTTAACTTCAAACGTGAAGACTATTTAGGAGATGCTAAGATACCTTTAGAAACCGCTATTTTGAAAAAAATGAACACATTAAGTGAGGTTTCTGTCTCGGGCGATGTTTATATGTTAGGGCAAATAAGAACATTTGGCCTATACTTTAGCCCAGTAAATTTCTTTTATTTACGTAACGCGCATGGCAAGTACACCCACATGCTTGCAGAGGTAAGCAATACGCCCTGGAACAAACGCCATTATTACTTGGTCGACCTAGACAAACAGAGCGATTGCGATAAAGCTTTTTATGTATCGCCGTTCAACCCTATGGATATGCAGTACAAATGGCAAATACAACAGCCAGATGAAAATATTAAGCTCAATTTAAGCTGCTACAAACAAATTAAGCACTTTGAAGCAGCGATTAATATGCAAAAACAGCCGTTAACTTCGGCTACTCTACGCAAGTCGATTCTGTCTATACCTAGCATGACAGTCAAAACAATAGCGGGCATTTATTGGCAGGCTATAAAACTTTTTTTAAAACGCGTACCCATTTATACGCACCCTTAATGTACAGGAACAAATAGATGCCACAAGCTCAGCACACAATGCAAAACACCGTATCGCCCAGCGTTTGGGAAAAAACCTGCCGATCTATTTTTTTGAGTGTTTTAAAGCGTCTACCTCATGGTTATATGACCATGAGCGAAAACGGCCAAGTCATTGGACAGTTCGGCGATAAGGCACATGATTTACACGCCCAAGTTAATATATTGAATGCCAGCGCCTATCCAAAGTTGTTGTTTGGCGGCAGCATAGCGTCGGGCGAGACCTACTCGGATAATCTGTGGGACTCCCCTAATCTGACCAATGTGATCCGTATTTTTGCGCGCAACTTACCAATGCTAGATGAATGGGAAAGTCGGTTTAAATGGATCACTATGCCGGCGCTTAAATTAAGTCACTTTGCAAATCGTAATTCTGCCGACCAAGCTAAAAGAAATATATCGGCGCACTACGATTTAGGTAACAAGCTGTATAGCAAGTTTCTTGATCGTTCTATGATGTATTCTGCCGCTATTTATCCTGATCCAAACGCCAGTTTAGCTGACGCTCAACAACATAAACTGCACACCATTTGTGAGAAGCTACAGCTAAAAAAAAGCGACCATCTAATGGAAATAGGCACTGGCTGGGGAGGTTTGGCTATTCACGCTGCGAAAAATTACGGCTGTAAAGTCACGACCACCACAATATCTGAAGAACAGCATGCCTACGCCCAGCAGTGGATAAACAAAGAAGGCCTAAGCGATAAAATCACCTTGTTAAAACAGGATTATCGTTTACTTGAAGGTGAATATGACAAACTTGTATCAATTGAAATGATTGAAGCGGTTGGAAAACGCTACCTTACAACCTTCTTCAAAAAGTGCTCATCGCTACTCAAACCCGATGGTTTAATGCTGCTTCAGTCAATCATCATTGATGACAGGCGCCATGCAAGCTACTCTAAAAGCGTCGACTTCATTCAAAAGTATATTTTCCCGGGCGGCTATTTGCCCTCGCAAATGATTATTAATAAACATTTGAAAAAAGACACTGATTTATCAATTGCCGATATTCAAGACATCGGTCTAGACTATGCGCAAACCCTGCAAGATTGGTTTGTAGCGTTTAGCACGCAAAAAGAAGCCTTGGCCGAAGACGGTTACGACGAGCGCTTTATGCGTATGTGGCAGTATTATTTAAATTACTGCGAGGGCGGTTTTTTAGAACGCGCTATTAGCACACTGCAGTTAGTAATGCGCAAACCTCAGCACAGGCAAGTTCTCAGCAGAGGCTAATTGAATGGGCCTTGGGCTTAGACTGGGTCAGGCTCTGACACTGGATCGGAAAGCTTCCGGTTTTTCTATATTATAGCAATCTCTACTCGTCTATTTTATACTCTAGCCCGCTCGGCATCCTCAAAATACGTAAGCACAGTGGCAGCTGCACTTTGATTAAAGGTTTGCGCTGACGTCCCGCCTCTAAATGTGCCTGCTTTATTGATGTCTTTGCCAATGCAGATCGTTATTGTTTGCAAACAATCATATTGCCCTCATTTTTTTTGAGAGCTTTTACTGGGCTTACTAATTAGTCTTTTCTTTACTTACTGGTTAACAGCCTTTTATTTACAATCTTTATGGAAAATTACCTGTTTTATTCACCTAATAATTGAATTTGTATGGTCTGTCGGGTAAGGTTCATAACATTGATATTAAGAGTTACGTTAAATGAAAATAGATGATTTATCGTTTGAACAGGCCATGGCTGAATTAGACACTATTGTGCTTGAAATGGAGCGTGGCGAAATTCCTTTAGAGGCATCACTTAAGCAGTTTGAACGCGGTGTTACACTTGCTCGTCATACTCAAAAGCTACTTCAAGATGCAGAACAAAAAGTCAAGATATTGACCAACACCAGCGGCAATCCTGACACCTTATCCGAATTTGCCGAATAAAAATATGGCGCATTAAAAATGTCAATCCCTGCATCTTTACAAAGCAACCTTAATGCCACTGCCAGCCAGCTAACTGAGTACTTTATGCACTTTGTAGAGCAGCAGGGCATCGTTGACAAAGCCTTACAACAGGCGCTTGAATACGCGCTGCTAAATGGGGGTAAACGTATGCGCCCATTGCTTGTTAGCTTAGTAGGTGAATTACTTGATGTGAACAAAAAAGAACTCATACCAGTGGCACTTGCAATAGAATGTATCCATGCTTATTCACTTGTGCACGACGACCTGCCGGCGATGGATGACGATGAACTGCGTCGAGGAAATCCTACATGTCATGTGAAGTTTGGCGAAGCAATGGCTATACTTGCTGGCGATGCCCTACAAAGCATGGCATTTCAAATTCTTGCCAGCGCTAAATTAAATCCTCGCGCAAGCTTACGTCAGCACGAGCTTATTCTAGCCTTGAGCAAAGCTGCGGGGCCAGCGGGCATGGTAGGGGGGCAAAGCATTGATTTAAGCTCAACCAACAAGCAAATTTCATTAGCGCAGTTAAACCAACTACATGCCTTAAAAACCGGTGCTTTGCTTAAGGTTTGTGTAACACTCCCTTGCTTGTTAAGTGAAAATATTACTACTTCTGAAAAAACAGTGTTACAGCAGTTTGCCGAACATATTGGTTTAGCATTTCAAATTCAAGATGATATTTTAGACGTTACCGCCGACACGCAAACACTAGGCAAGCCGCAGGGTTCAGACCAGCAGGCGAACAAGTCGACCTTTGTGTCATTGCTGGGTTTGGAGAACGCAAAACAAGAATTAAATAAACATCATTATTTGGCCATACAAGCTTTGCGCTCATTAGCGTATAATACCGAAAAATTAGAAACTTTTACTGATTTTATGGTTACCCGCACATTTTGAAATTAGCTAAGAGCAACGACAGTAGAAGAATACGAAATACATGATCCTTAATCTTAATCATTACCCTAATTTAGCGAGGGTGAATATCCCTAGCGAGCTAAGACAGCAACCTAAGGCAAAGCTGCGCATTATTGCCAATGAGTTACGCCAGTTTTTATTGGACAGCGTGAGTCAAAGTAGCGGACATTTCGCTTCTAATTTAGGCACTGTTGAGCTCACAGTAGCTCTTCATTACGTTTATAAAACACCGTTTGACAGGCTAATTTGGGATGTGGGTCATCAAGCCTATTCACATAAAATTCTTACTGGCCGGCGTGACCGCATGTCCACCATTCGTCAAAAAGACGGCCTGCATCCTTTCCCTTGGCCACCTGAAAGTGAATACGATACTTTTGCGGTAGGTCATTCATCTACTTCAATCAGTGCAGCACTTGGCATGGCCATAGCCGCTGAACAAGAAAGTAAAGGTCGTAAAGTCGTTGCTGTTATAGGCGATGGGGCGCTCACGGCTGGTTTGGCCTTTGAAGCACTTAACCACGCTGGAGACATCAATAAAGATTTGACCATTGTGCTGAATGACAATGAGATGTCTATTTCTGAAAATGTAGGGGCTTTAAACAGCCACTTGGCTCGATTACTCACTGGCAACTTTTTCAATTCTATTCGTGACAGTGGTAAAAAGATTCTATCTAGCGTTCCGCCTATTAAAGAATTTGCCAGCAAGGCTGAAGAACATCTTAAAGGTATGGTCGTGCCGGGTACTATTTTTGAAGAGTTAGGGTTTAATTATATTGGACCAATTGACGGACATGATGTGGACGTTCTTGTAGATACACTCTCGAATATGAGAAGTATGAAAGGGCCTAAAATTTTGCACATTGTGACTAAAAAAGGCAAAGGATACGAGCAAGCAGAACAGGATCCTATAAAGTGGCACGCTGTGCCTAAGTTTGATCATACCACTGAAAAATTCCCCACTTCAAAGCCGGGCAATCCAACTTTCTCTGCTATTTTTGGCGATTGGCTTTGCGACATGGCTAAGGTAGATCCTGACCTCATTGCAATCACTCCGGCGATGCGCGAAGGCTCAGGTATGGTAAAATTTTCGCAGCAGTTCCCTAAGCAGTATATTGATGTGGGCATAGCTGAGCAGCATAGCGTCACGCTGGCAGCCGGTCTTGCAATAGAAAAAAAGCATGCTGTGGTAGCTATATACTCGACTTTTTTGCAGCGCGCGTACGACCAGCTTATTCACGATGTAGCGTTACAAAACTTACCCGTTTTATTTGCCATAGACCGCGCAGGTTTAGTCGGTGCTGATGGCCCTACTCACCAAGGCGCGTTTGATATTAGCTATTTGCGATGCATTCCAAACATGATCATTATGACGCCCAGTGATGAAGCTCAATGTAGGAATATGCTGTACACTGGGCATATAGCTAACAGCCCCGCAAGTGTTCGCTATCCAAGAGGCAGCGGTATGGGCATTGAGGTAGAGTCTACAATGAACGCTATAGAGCTTGGCAAAAGCCGAACTATGCGCGAAATAAAGGTAAGCAGCAGCGGCAAAAACGGCAAAAATGCTAAGGTGGCTATCCTCAATTTTGGCACATTGCTGCCTGAGGCGCTCAAAGCGGCAGAAGCACTAAACGCTAGCGTAATAGACATGCGCTTTGTTAAGCCATTAGATACCAAAGCGCTACTGCTCGCCGCCAATCACCACGAGTTATTAGTCACACTTGAAGACGGCGCCATTATGGGAGGTGCAGGCAGTGCAGTAATGGAGGCCTTGCAGGCCAATAAAACACTTGTCCAAGTACTTCCGCTTGGCTTCCCTGATGAATTCATTATGCAGGCGACCCAACAAGAAATGTACCAAGAACTTGGTATCGATGCGAAAGGAATTATAGCTTCTGTAACGGCTTTTTTAGCATAACAAAGGTTATTTAGGACTAAATGTGGTGCAGGCAATCACGCTATAAGTATCGCGTTGTAAGCGAGCAGTGTTAAGCTGCTCGTTACAGCACCTTCTCAAAATACGCTAAGCCTATATAAATTAAATGCAGACATATCAGTGAAAAGAAACCAGCCACGATATCGTCAACCATAATACCCCAACCTCCATGCACGTTCTTATCTAAGAAACTGATAGGCCAAGGTTTTAAAATGTCAAATACCCGAAATAATAAAAATCCAATCAGCAGACTATGCCAACTGATAGGAATAGCAATAAACACGATCATCATGCCGACTATTTCATCCCATACAATTGCGCCATGATCGTGAACACCCATATCGTCACTTACTTTTTGGCATATATAAATACCACCAACAGCTGCTACTGTAGTTAATATCACATAGGGGATAAGCGCCAAGTAGCTCATTAATATAACAATGGGGATGGCAACTAAAGAGCCCATTGTACCAGGCATTAGCCCCACTAAACCTGAGCCAAAGCCGAAGCCCAAAAAATGTGCTGGATGATACAAGTTTACTTTAGCTCTTAAGGATTTTTCCATAGTGTACTCAAAAGTGGCTGTAACCAACGCGTTCACAATCATATAAAGTATAGGGTTTTTCGTTTAACTTCAAATCAAGTTTACCGATTGCGCCTGTCATTTGCCCGATACAAGTATGCATAATGGAATAGCTGTCTAAAGCTGTTTGCACAGTATTTCTATGTTCTTCGGGCACTGTGAACAAAAGTTCATAGTCATCGCCCGCCGATGCAGCGTAGCCAAAAGCCTGATGTAAATCCTTTACATAACTACGTAATGCATCTGAAATAGGCAGCCTGTCTACATGTAAAATTACGCCTGTTCCCGAAGCCTTAGCAATGTGCATAACATCTTGCAGTAAGCCGTCAGACACATCAATACAGGCGCTAGCTAGGCGTCTCAACACAGTGCCTGCTAATACGCGAGGGGTTGGACGTCTGTGCCGAGCTACTAGATAATCTCTAGCGCTCGCATCGTCACCGGTTAGCTTATTGCGCAGTATATCCAAGCCTGCGCCAGCATCTCCAAGAGTGCCGGTAACAAAAATCCAGTCACCATTTTTTGCGCCGTCACGCGTTAAGACACTGTCTTGAGGAACAAACCCTTGTGCGGTGATAGTAATAGACAAAGGCCCTTTTACGGTGTCACCACCGATAAGTTGGACCGAGAAATACTCGGTTAGCTCAGCCACCTTTTCACTGAACCCCTGTAGCCAAACTTCGTCGGCATCAGGCATCGTAAGTGATAAACTCAACCAACTTGGTTCTGCGCCCATTGCCGCTAAGTCACTTAAATTAACGGCAATAGCTTTATGCGCAATATCTTGGGGACTCGTATTGGCCAAGAAGTGAACACCTTTTAAAAGCGTGTCAGTGGTGGTGGCTAAGCTCTGATTTTGAGGGACCTGTGTAATGGCGGCGTCGTCGCCAATGCCTATTATGACGTCTTTGCGAACAAAACTAGATTCGGCAAAGTACTTGTTTATTAAGCTGAATTCGTTCAAACCTTAGCTTCTTTCATCTTTTCTGAGTGTTTTAACAGCTTTGTCGAGGGCGCCGTTTATGAACTTATGGCTCTCTTCAGCGCCAAACGTTTTCGCAAGCTCAATCGCTTCGTTAATGACCACCTTATAAGGAGTATCGAGGCGGTCTCTAAGCTCAACCGTTGCTAAGCGCATGATAGATTTTTCAATAGGATCGAGTTCTTCTGGCAAGCGTCCCAAATACGGCTTATACAGTTTATCTAGACTTTGCACATCTTGGGTAACACCGATAAGTATATCTTGCATGTAGGACAAGTCTACTTTGGTCATGTCATTGGTGGTGGCAATGCTAAGCTCTATTTGCTTAATGTCATTTCCACTCATTAACCACGCGTACAGTGCCTGTAGAGCAAGTATGCGGGCTTGTTTACGATGGGCTGGTTTCACTATAGCGCCTCGTCAATGGCCGCTAGTACATTCACCATTTCAAGCGCACTGTGTGCTGCTTCTACACCTTTATTTCCGGCTTTTGTGCCTGAACGTTCTATGGCTTGCTCAATTGTGTCTACCGTTAGCACACCAAAAGCAAGGGGGATAGTGGCGTCTAATGATACTTGAGCCAAGCCTTTGTTGCATTCGCCGGCCACAAATTCAAAGTGCGGTGTGCCGCCGCGAATGACTGCACCTAAGGCTATTATAGCGTGAAACTTACCCGACATGGCTGCTTTTTTAGCCACAATAGGCAGCTCATAAGCACCGGGGACACGAATAACCGTAATGTCGTCAGGGTTTACTTCGCCAATACGTTCTAGCGTGTCTAGCGCGCCGTCAAGCAGGCTTTCTACAACAAAACTATTGAAACGAGAGACTACTACGGCAAATTTTTTGCCTGTTGCGCGTGTGTTACCTTCAATTATTTTCATGTATTTTAAACTCCTGTAAAAACCGGCGAAAATTGTAGCATAAAGGACCAGCAATAAATCATTATTTATAACTGAATCTTAGTTACTTATGTTATTTTTACACTATGTTTAATCGTGGATGTATTCTATTACTTCTAGACCGAAGCCAGAAAGCGCTGTGTACTTAATTGGCTTGCTTAACAAGCGCATCTTTGTAATACCTAAACTTTGCAAAATCTGGCTACCAACGCCAACGGTACGAGAAGAGCCTTCCCATGTTTTGCCAACGTCAACTTGACCATTGTCTTGTGCTTCAAACAGTTTTACCTGTGAGACTAAATCTTCTTTTTTACCTAGCACCACAATTACGCCGCCGTCTTTAGCGATACGCTCCATTGCGCTGGTTAAGGGCATAGAACGATTAATGGCACGGGTTGAGCCTAACAAATCGCTCAGCGTGTTATGCAGATGCACTCTGACGATAGTTGGCTGATTTTCGATAATAGGCCCTTTTTGCAGTACGAAGTGAATCTGCTCATCGATGATATCTTTGTACGTTATTAAATCAAATTCACCGAAAGCAGTAGGCAACTTGCACGTTGCGACTTTCTCGATAGTCGTTTCGTTTAAGTTCCTGTACTCAATCAAGTCGGCAATAGTACCTACTTTAATATTGTGTTTTTTGGCAAATACTTCAAGTTCAGGGCGCCTTGCCATTGAGCCGTCAGCGTTTAGTATCTCTACAATTACGCCAGCCGGCTCAAGACCTGCTAAGCGCGGAAGATCTACACCTGCCTCGGTGTGGCCTGCTCTGTTTAACACGCCACCCTCTTTGGCGATAAGTGGAAAAATATGCCCGGGCTGAACAATATCTTCACTTACTGCTTCTTTGTTAACCGCGGCTAATATGGTTGCCGCTCTGTCAGCCGCCGATATGCCAGTGGTTACGCCTTTAGCGGCCTCAATAGAAACCGTAAAGTTAGTTGAAAACTGTGCGCCGTTGTTGTCAACCATTAAGGGCAGTTTCAAGCGCTTGCAGCGTTCTTGCGTCATAGGCAGGCATACTAAACCTCTGGCATGCGTTACCATAAAATTAATTGCCTCGGGCGTAACGTGCTCCGCAGCCATAATAAGATCGCCTTCGTTTTCGCGATCTTCGTCATCCATCAAAATGACCATTTTGCCTAGCCTAATATCTTCTATAATTTCCGCGGTGGTGTTTAGTGCCATAAATATCCCTTTATTGTGAAGGTGTATGTGTTTCTTCTACTTCAAATAGCCGTGTTCAGCCAAAAATGCCATACTTAAGTCACTGCCTGCATGTGTGTTGTCATCGGCCGCTTTGTCGCCCAGTAATAATCGCTCTAAGTAACGTGCAATTACATCAACTTCTAAATTGACATGAGTACCGACTTTATACTGTCCAATAACCGTTTCTTTCAGCGTATGTGGGATTAACCACAGCATAAACGAAGCGCCTTTTACTTCATTTACCGTTAAACTAACCCCATCTACCGTAATGGAGCCTTTGCGGGCAATATACTTGGCCAGTTCAGCAGGTGCTTTAACCCATACTTCAATATAGTTGCTGTGTTCATTGATGGCCTCTACTTTACCCACACCGTCTACGTGACCACTAACAATATGTCCACCAAAGCGACTGTTGGTCAGCATCGCTTTTTCAAGGTTTACCTTATGGCCCACACTATAGTGCGCAAAACCTGTTAGTTTGATGGTTTCTGCAGATACATCAGCGGCATAAAAATCGGAGCCTTTATCTACCACCGTCAGGCATACGCCACTGGTGGCAATACTGTCGCCTAAATGGACATCGCCCATGTCCATTTTACCCGTTTTTACGACTAAGCGAAAATTGTCGCCCAAATCAGTTAAGGTACTTATGCTACCAATCGCTTCTATTATTCCCGTAAACATATTACGTAAACCCTGCTGTGTTAGTGTGAAAATTCAATGATAGTTTTAGTGTCAGGCCCAAGTAGGCTTAACGAGGTGACCTTACCTACCATCGCTTGTTGCAAGCTGTTTTTGCTCGTTGCTCGGGTCAAACCCCTTGCCGCACTGCCCAATATTTTGGGCGCTTGATATAAAATTAACTCATCTACAAGCTCTAAATCAAACAGCGCGCCGGTAAGTTTCTCACCGGCTTCAACCCATAAATGGTTTATACCCATTGTGTGCAAGTCTGATAAAACGGCGTGCAAATCGACAAAGTGCCGCCCTTTTTTTTCAATAATCGGCACTTGCTTTTGCCAGCAAGCGCCACCCTCTTTGTAGTTCAACGCTTCATTTTTAACTGCATTATAAACTAAGGTCGCGTGGCCATCGTTACAAATTTTGTACTTAATCGCGCTTAATCGATTAGCTGAGTCAATTATAACACGCAAAGGCTGCTGTTCACGCCATAGAAACTGCTCAGATATATCAGCAGGTAATTCAGCGATGCGCACGTTTAACTGAGGGTCATCATGTATTACGGTGTCAGCCCCGGTGAGTATTGCACACGCTGAGGCTCGATGTTTTTGGACATCGGCGCGCGCCAAAGGTCCGGTTATCCATTTGCTTTCGCCGCTGGCCAATGCTGTCTTGCCGTCTAGGCTAGCGGCTAACTTTACGCTAATGAAAGGACGTTTATGTTGAAGGGAAAAGAAAAATGTTTTATTGAGTGCCAATGCACTTTCTTGCATCAAGCCAATCGATACTTCTATGCCAGCTTGGGTTAGCATAGCAATGCCTTTACCACGAACCTGAAAATTAGGGTCAATACAGGCAATGAATACTTTTTTAATTTTCGCATCTATGAGCGCTTGAGCACAAGGCGGGGTGCTGCCGTAGTGAGCACATGGCTCCAAAGTAACATAGGCAGTAGCGCCTACGGCATTAGCTTTGGCTTGCTGAAGCGCTTGTACTTCAGCATGACCTTGACCTGCTTTCTTATGAAAACCTTCACCCACAACTTGGTTTTGCGCGTTAGTTATTATGCAGCCTACATGGGGATTAGGAGTCGTTGAAAAGACGCCTCGACGCGCAAGTTGTAATGCTTTACCCATCATTTTTGCATCAAAAACAGAAAACACGCTATTGGCTTGAATGTCTGACATAAATACTCTTTAATAATACTTTAGCCGCAGTTGATGGGCTGGACTTGCCCCTACATTTCAGGCATTAAGGCGACATTTGAAGAATATATTACTCATCCGATAAGCGTGCAATTTCTTCACTAAACTCTTTCACGTCTTCGAATGAGCGATAAACTGAGGCGAATCTTACGTAAGCAATCTTATCAAGATTACGTAAAGCCTGCATAATGAGTTCACCTATCAATTCGCTTTTTATTTCGCGCTCACCCGTTGCACGTAATTCCGATTTAATTTTATTCATCGTTTGCTCGATAGCCTCGGTACTCACAGGGCGTTTTTCCAGTGCTCGCATTAATCCAGCTGACAGCTTATCTTCGTTAAAGGGTTCTCGAGTTTGATCGCGTTTTATTACCTTTGGCATGACCAGTTCAGCAAATTCAAAAGTAGTAAAGCGCTCAGCGCATTCGATGCATTGACGTCTGCGTCTTATTTGCTCACCACCTGATACTAAGCGAGAATCGATCACTTTGGTTTCTTGCGCGCGGCAAAAAGGGCAAAACATATAGACAACTCCTATAAAATTGGCATGCTATTAATACCGGCTGTGAATATCGTGTGTATATAAAAAAAGCCAGAATTATCTAGCTCCTTTTTGCATCATCGAGCTCTCAAACACAGCGCTCGTGTCTTTGTGCAAGATTAACTGCCTTTTGTACTGCAGTTGTTTAGCCTTAGCCATACACAGGGAAGCGTTCACAAAGCGCTACCACTTCGCCACGTACACGGTCAATTACACTTTCGTCATCAATATTATCTAAGACATCACACATCAAGTTGGCTACCTGTTCGGCTTCGGTCTCCTTAAAGCCTCTGCGGGTTATAGCCGGCGTGCCAATACGTAAACCACTGGTCACGAAGGGTGAGCGCGGATCGTTTGGCACCGAGTTTTTATTCACCGTAATGTTGGCATGGCCCAAAGCCGCGTCGGCCGCTTTACCGGTAATGTCTTTATCTATTAAATCGAGTAAAAACAAGTGATTTTCAGTGCCGTTTGACACTACTTTGTAGCCTCTGTCCATTAGTACCGCGCACATTTTTTTCGCATTTTTAAGCACTTGCTGCTGATACGTTTTGAATTCTGGCTCTAAGGCTTCTTTAAACGCTACCGCTTTTGCGGCAATCACATGGCACAAGGGGCCACCTTGATTGCCAGGAAATACTGCACTGTTGAATTTTTTATAGAGCGCTTCATCACCACACGCTGATACAATTAAACCGCCGCGTGGACCCGCAAGCGTTTTATGCGTTGTGGTGGTAACCACATGGGCGTAAGGAAGAGGACTTGGATAAACACCCGCCGCGACTAAACCCGCAACGTGAGCCATATCGACCAGTAAATACGCGCCTACCTTATCCGCAATTTCTCTAAAACGTGCCCAGTCAACGATGCCTGAGTAGGCCGAGAAGCCACCTATAATTAGTTTTGGTTTATGCTCTATTGCTAAGGCTTCAACCTTATCATAGTCAATCACACCAGTATCGGGGTGTAAACCATACTGCACTGCGTTGTAGGTTTTGCCCGAAAAGTTTACGTGTGATCCGTGAGTCAAGTGTCCGCCGTCGGCCAAGCTCATGCCTAGTACCGTATCGTTTGCTTCTATTAAAGCCATGAACACCGCAGTATTTGCTTGCGAGCCTGAGTGAGGCTGAACGTTGGCATAGTCAGCACCAAATAATTCTTTCGCGCGATCTATGGCCAATTGCTCTGCTACATCAACATGTTCACAGCCGCCGTAATAGCGCTTACCAGGATAGCCTTCCGCATATTTATTGGTTAACTGCGAACCTTGGGCTTCTAGTACTCTTGGACTACAATAGTTTTCAGATGCAATCAATTCGATATGATGTTCTTGACGACGTTTCTCAGCTTCCATTGCGTCCGACAATTCGGGATCATAGTCGGCTATATTCATACTGCGTGATAACATGGGGGCTCCTGGTTCTTGTAAAAGCGCGTAAAGCAAAGTTGTTGTCTATACTTTTGCTTAACACTAGATAAATTGCAAAAGAAGAATTTGAAAGACCTATATTGTAGCGTTTTTAATAGCTTTGTATAGGGTATAAAAAGAAAATCTGATGACGCTTGTGTAAAGCATATTGCGCCTTTATAGATGGCTATTTTGAAGGGCTATTTTTTGCAGCTTGCTCAAGCGCTTTCACTCTGTCGACTAACTTACCTATTTGTCTGAGCTGAACAGTATTTTTTTGCCACAGTCTATTGGGCGCAACAGGCATACCAGATGAATACACACCCGCCTCTTTAATGCTTTTGGTTACCATACTTTGGCCGGTAATTTGGACCTCGTCGGCAATGCGAATGTGCCCATTAATAGCACATTGTCCCGCAACCACCACATATTTGCCCAAAACAGCGCTACCCGCAATACCTGTTGCACCGCAAATACAGGAGTGATCGCCAATTTCAACGTTGTGGGCAATGTGCACTAAGTTGTCTATGATGCAGTTTTTACCAATAATAGTATTGCCAATGGCACCTCTGTCTATGGCGCAGTTTGCGCCTATCTCAGTGCCTTCGCCAATGACAACCGTGCCGGTTTGCGGAATTTTGGTCCAGGTGCCTTTTTCGTTTGCATAGCCAAAGCCGTCACAGCCAATAACGGTGCCGCTATGAATGGAGACATTTTGACCCAGCTCTACCCTATGATAAATGGTCACATTGGCGCGTAAATTAACACCGGCACCTAAAATAGCTAGCTCGCCTATAAAACAGTTTGCGCCTATTACCACATTGTCACTGACAATAGCGTGTGCACTGACCACAGCGCCTGCAGCTACGCTTACGTTGTCGCCTAGTTTGGCGCTTGGGTGCACCACTGCACTAGGCGCAATGCCTCTTTCTTGTACCGGGGTGCTGTCTAATAACTGCGCGGCTTTTGCAAAGCCGACGTAAGGGTCACTCATAATAATTGCATTACCCGTGTAATTAACCGCATCATGAACACGCAATATAACGCCGCCGGCTTTGGTTGTGGCTAAATCTTTGGCAAACTTAGCGTTAGACAAAAATGACAATTGATGCGGCTGCGCTTTACCTAAATCACCCATCTGCGTAATCACCACGCTAGCATCGCCTTTCGTTTCGCCGCCAATTGCTTGCGCGATTTGTGCTAAGGTTTTGCCTGTCATATGTTTTCCTATTCGATGAATTGTTATTATGTAGACTTTACTCTTACGTAAGCGCGGAATCTAGACTACACTATTCTATGTTTAATTTTATTTATACGGGAACCCAACACACATGGCTCAATACGTTTATAGTATGCATAGAGTAGGCAAAGTTGTCCCGCCTAATCGTCATATTCTCAAAAATATCAGTTTAAGTTTTTTTCCTGGCGCAAAAATTGGTGTACTGGGTCTTAATGGTTCAGGTAAGTCTACCTTGCTGCGTATTATGGCGGGCCTTGACACCGACATAGAAGGTGAAGCCAGACCGCAGCTGGGTTTAAAAATTGGCTATTTACCGCAGGAGCCCAAGCTTGATGAAAGCAAAGACGTGCGCGGTAATATTGAACTTGCCGTGGCCGATGTTATGAACGCTTTAAAACGCATTGACCAAGTATATGCCGCCTACGCTGAGCCCGACGCCGACTTTGACGCACTAGCCAAAGAACAAGGCGAACTTGAAGCCATTATTCAAGCAAAAGACGGTCACAACATAGAGAACGCTCTAGAGCGCGCTGCCAATGCCCTTCGTTTACCGCCGTGGGACGCCGATGTCAAAACCTTGTCGGGCGGTGAACAACGCCGCGTAGCACTGTGCAAACTGTTGCTTGAAAAACCTGAAATGCTACTGCTCGACGAACCCACCAACCACTTAGATGCAGAATCAGTTGCATGGCTTGAACGCTTCTTACATGACTACGAAGGCACCGTAGTGGCCATTACCCATGACCGTTATTTCTTAGATAACGTAGCGGGCTGGATTTTAGAGCTTGACCGCGGTGAAGGTATTCCATGGGAAGGCAACTATTCGTCTTGGTTAGAGCAAAAAGACGCCCGTTTAGCCCAAGAAGATCGCACTGAAAATGCTCGCCAACGCTCTATAAAGCAAGAACTAGAGTGGGTGCGTACAAACCCTAAAGGTCGTCATGCTAAAAGTAAATCACGCATGGCTCGCTTTGAAGAACTCAGCACAGCCGATTATCAAAAGCGTAATGAAACCAATGAGCTATTCATACCGCCGGGTGAGCGCTTAGGTGACAAAGTCATAGAAATTAAAGGGCTGCGTAAGGCCTATGGTGACAGGCAGTTAATAGACGACATGACGTTCACGGTGCCCAAAGGCGCTATTGTCGGCATTATTGGACCAAACGGCGCCGGTAAATCGACCTTATTTAAAATGATTACGGGGAAAGAGAAGCCCGACTCAGGCACCATCGACATAGGCGATTCCGTGGATATTGCCAGCGTCGATCAGTTCAGAGATCACATGGATGAATCTAAAACCGTGTATCAGGAAATATCTGACGGCATGGACATCGTTAAAATTGGCCGCTTCGAATTAAACAGCCGCGCTTACTGCAGCCGCTTTAACTTTAAGGGCACCGACCAGTCCAAATTCATAAAAGATTTGTCGGGTGGTGAACGAAATCGGGTGCATTTGGCAAAGTTATTAAAAGCCGGCGGCAACACGCTTTTACTCGATGAGCCCACCAACGATCTTGATGTAGAGACCCTGCGTGCACTAGAAAATGCGATTTTAGAGTTTCCTGGTTGTGCATTGGTGATTTCGCACGACCGATGGTTTTTAGATCGCATAGCCACTCACATCCTCGATTATCGCGACGAAGGCAAAGTTAATTTTTATGAAGGTAACTACAACGACTACGAAGCTTGGTTAAAACAAACCTATGGCCAAGAAGCGGTTGAGCCTCATCGCCTGAAGTACAAGAAAATAGGCTAATGCCTGCTTAGGGCGAACATAAACAGAGCACGCTTTTATGTTTTCAATTTGGACACTAATATGCGTTACCCTTGGCTATATGCTGCTATTAGTGGCAATAGCCACTGTAGGCAATAAAGCCAAAAAACTGCCTAAATCTGTTTATTCCCTCGCCCTTGGTATTCACTGCACGTCGTGGGCTTTTTTTGGCACCACAACCCAAGCAGCGCAGTTCGGTTGGCCCTTGGTGCCGACTTATTTAGGCGTTATCATTGTTATGCTGTTTGGCTACCGGCTGTTAATACGCGTAAATACCATTTGTAAACAATACAATATTTCATCTATTGCTGAATTTATCAGCGTACGCTACAACCATTCAAACAGCATTGCGGTGCTTATTACCAGCATTTGCTTTTTGGGCGTTATTCCTTATATTGCGCTGCAGCTTGACGCGATCACGCTGGCGCTTAACCTTCTTATTGTTGATGTTAATGACTGGTCAAACTCTATCAGCTTTTACGTAACCTTGGGCATGGCTGTATTTGCCATTTGGTTTGGTGCACGCAACATGAGTTTAACCGATCACAACCCTGGGTTAATGCTTACCATAGCCGCTCAGTCTGTGGTCAAAATTGTCGCCTTATTAGCGGTAGGTCTATTTGTTGTTTACGGTATTTTTGATGGACTTGTTGACCTAGCTCAGCGCAGCCTAGCGTATGAACCTACCCTTGAGCTGATGACAAAACCTTTCGCTGTGTGGATTTACACCAGCCACGTGCTGCTGGGCGTTTGCTCTATGTTTTGCCTGCCGCGGCAGTTTCACATCAACTTTGTGGAAAATCGACACAATGATGAAATACGACAGGCCCGCTGGCTTTTCCCCGCCTACTTAATCGGCATGTCTATTTTTATTTTGCCTATTGCGCTGGGCGGCATGATTGTTTTTGGCGATGCACAAAGTCCTTTATTAATCACTCAAAGCACCGCGCCTGTGAATGTCACCACCGACAGCTACGTACTGGCAATGCCAATTGCGGCGCAGAATATGCCTATTGCTCTGATTGCTTTTATTGGCGGTTTAGCCGCTTCTAGCTCTATGGTAATCGTCGCTACGCTCGCATTGGGCAATATGGTCACAAATAGTCTTATTACGCCCTTATTGTTTTGGCTAAACGCCAGTAAAGTAAAGCGAGCCATTGT
Source organism: Glaciecola punicea (assembly GCF_001756615.1). Classification (NCBI taxonomy): domain Bacteria; kingdom Pseudomonadati; phylum Pseudomonadota; class Gammaproteobacteria; order Alteromonadales; family Alteromonadaceae; genus Glaciecola; species Glaciecola punicea. Next base: position 117,990 of record NZ_LZXY01000008.1, on the reverse strand, counting down.
TGAATCTGCGCCGCAAAATAATCTGGTTAATAATAGCTTGAAGTTATCGGGCCGGCAGATTTTACGGATCCGTCAATTGACTATTTTGGTGATGCTGTGTATTGCCTATATTTACCATTTACACATAAGCCAAGAGGCGCCTCTGGCGCAAACCGGCACTATTGCGCTGTCGTTGCTATCACAAACCTTTCCAGCTATTTTGCTGGGCATTTACTGGCGACGCGCTAATAAGTATGGCGCCTTTGTCGGTATTGTCGCCGGTGTGCTTACTATTATTATTGGCATGCTTGTGCCAGCCCTTGCACCACAGCTTGATGCGCAAACATACCTGCAGGTAAGCCCGGTAACGCTAGATTTAGTGGAAAGCGAAAATATCGCCTTTGTTTTATTTCTATCATTTGCGATTAATTTACTGTTGCTGGCTATTGTGTCGATACTCACCGACAATAAGGTGAGCAATCCCTATGCATCATCCGCATTAAGTAACTTACACAGCGATATAAAATTTAGCGACTTACTAACCTTAACGGATCAAATACTGCCGCATGCAGCCGCGCAGACCTTTCGCGATCAGGTTGTTTTCGTAGGTATTAAACAAGATGATATCGCGCCTAGTAATGTGCTAAACAAAGCAGAAAATCTGCTAGCATCACATATGGGTAAAGCTTCTACACGTATTCTGTTGAGCGCTATTGCAAATGCTGAGCCTATTTCTAAGCAAAAGCTAACCGAACTGGTGAATGAGGCTGGTAAAGACTTCCAGTTTAACTTTGAAGTACTGCAAGCCTCTATTACGCATTTACCGCTTGGCGTAAGTGTGGTTGACACTAACCTAAAGCTAGTGGCGTGGAATGCTATTTATGAAGATATTTTTGACTATCCAAAAGGTTATTTACAGGTAGGTAGACCCATTCTTGATATTCTAAAGTTTAATGCCAACAGAGGTCTTTTAGGACGCCAGCAAGCATCTGATGATATTCACCATAAAATAAACAAACGCATGCAAAGTATGTTAATCGGAAAATCTTACAAGACAGTGCGACCACAAATTCACAACAAAGTGGTAGAAATAACGGGTAATGCCCTGCCCGCCGGTGGCTACATTACCTGCTACGCCGATATTACTGAGTATATCCATATTCAAAATGAACTTGAGGCCGCTAAAATTCATCTTGAAAAACGGGTTGAGCAGCGCACCTATGAACTGCGCTTAGCTAAAAATGATGCCGAACAAGCCAACATTAGCAAAACAAAGTTTTTAGCCGCAACTAGCCATGATCTGATGCAGCCATTAAACGCCGCAGGTATTTTTGCGTCAATGCTGCGTGAAAAACTCAGCCGTAATAAAAACACAAGCCTAGTGCTCAGTAACGAGGCTGAATTAGCTGATAATTTAGTCAATAGCTTAGACAACGCCGAGTCCTTGCTCGCTATGCTAGTAGATATCACCAAGTTAGAAAATAACTTAATTAAACCCAACCTTACAAGCTTTGCACTTGATCAATTACTGTCATCACTGGTGATTGAGTTTTCGGTGCTTGCGGCACAAAAGAACCTTAAACTGCGCTACATTCGCACCAGTGTATGGCTTGAAACTGACCGCCGCTTAACCTCGCGAATAATCCAAAACTTATTGTCTAACGCAATAAAATATACCGCCAGTGGAAAAGTAATTATTGGCGTAAGGCGAAGAAAAAACGCCATGTGTGAACTGGTCGTGGCCGATACGGGCAGTGGTATTGCCAAAGAAGACCAGCAGGCAATTTTTAATGAGTTTCAGCGTATTGACACCCACAGTCCCCATCAAGGTTTAGGCTTAGGCCTTACCATTGTAGATAAAATAAGTCAGCTTTTAGGCTTTCGCGTTGACCTACATTCGACTGTTGGCCAAGGATCGGTATTTAGCATTGGGCTACCCCAGAGTAATAAAAGAGTAATGGTATCGCCTTCGCGATCCCTTGAACTATTTGACGACAAACCTCCTATTCTAGGGAGTAAACGCATTTTAGTGCTTGAAAATGACAGCGCCGTGGCCACCGCGCTAGTTACCTTACTGCAAACATGGGGTGGGATCGTAAAAAGTGCGACTAGCAAGCAAGGCGCCCTTAAGCTAATAGATAAAAGCAACTTTGTGCCTAACCTCATAATAGCCGATTACCATTTGAATGACGGTGATAACGGGATTGATGTCGCTTTGTCTATTCAAGATAATTTAAATGTACGCGTCAATACTATTGTTAGTAGCGCAGACAGAAGTGAATCCTTACAGGCTATGGCCTACGAAAACAACATGCAATACTTACCTAAACCTATCAAGCAAGCCGCTTTGAAGCGTTTATTGCAAAGAATTGCAAATCAGTAATTATAAATCGACAATAAATTTTAGTACTTTAAGGCACTATTTTGCGATTACTTTGAGCTATTGCTATTTTGTTGCGCTGTCCAATTACCAAAATTTGAACGAATATGATGAAAGTTAGCCCTGTTGCATAGACCAAGATAGTGGTTTATTCTTCTGTAACCTTTCGCCATGATTTTCATATTATATTATGTTGAAATTACCAAAGCTTAAAGTCCTCAGCGTTTTCTTTTTATTGTTAATTCTTCCTTTTGGCTGTAACAAAGATAAGGAAGATGAAGAATTCACGATTACCTTACGATTAAGCCATGTTTTCAACGTAAATGAAGAGCTCGCAAAGTCCATTGAGTTAGTCGCTGAGCGCATTAACAATAAAACCAACGGGGCCGTTCGGGTGCTCACTTATCCTGGCGCACAAATAGCAGCATATAAAGACGGCGTTGAAATGGTAATGCGCGGCGCGTATTTCATTTCAGTCGAAGACCCTTCTTACATTGGCGATTATGTCCCTGAATTCACTGCCTTAGTGGGTCCAATGCTATACAACAATTTTGATGAATATATGGAAATTATCAAGACGCCTTTAGTGCAAGACTGGGTGAAGAAGCTCGAAGACAAGGGCATTAAAGTACTTTCTCTGCAGTATATATTTGGTTTTCGAAACTTAATCACCGATAGGGTAATTATCACACCCGAAGACCTTGAGGGTGTGAAGCTCAGAACGCCCGGGAGCAAGCTCTTCATTCAAACTATCAATACAATGGGCGCTAATGCGACTCCTTTGCCCTGGGGCGAAACTTTCAGCGCCTTACAACAAGGTGTGGTTGATGGGCTTGAAGGTTCTGAATTTACTAACTTAGGCGCGAAGGTGTATGAAACGGGTAAAAAAAATGTGGCGTTTACCAATCATTTTTTAGGTACCTGCGGCATTTACATCTCTACTGAAGTGTGGGCAAAAATACCAGAGAAATACCAGCTCATCATTGCGCACGAATTTGAATACGAAGCGCTGCAAATGATTAACAAGCTTAAGAGCCAACATGCCCAAGTCATTAAAGATTTACAAGCTAAAGGGGTCCAGTTTAATGAGGTAGACCGCGAAGCATTTGAAGCTAGAACCATTCATTTATTCGACGGAAAACTGCCTGGCGTAACCGTTGAAATGTACGACCAAATTCAAGCCGAACTTAAAAAGATTCGAGCAAGGTCTTCGCAATGACCTCAGGGCTAAAATTCTTCTTTACATATTTCGAAGAAATTCTGTGCAGTATCTTTTTAATCATCATGATTAGCTTAGTTATCATCAATGTATTTTTACGCTATTTCTTGGGATATTCAATATTTTGGGCGGAAGAAGTCGCCACGATCTGCTTTGTGTGGTGCGTGTTTGTGGGTGCAAGTGCTACTTATAAACATAAGTTGGATTTGGGAATAGACTTTCTTATTACCAAAATGCCAACTCAAATAGAAAAGATTGTTCGCTTTTTGACGGGTTTGATTCTACTAGCCATTAATGGCTACATTTTTTATATGGCCATTGTGTTTACTAAAATTGCTTGGGCAAAGCCTACCGCGGTGTTAGGCATTAGCTCTGCAGTGTTTAATTCAGCGCTAGTTGTGGGTTTTGGTCTTATCACCTTTTACGCCATTAGGTTTTTATATCACGATGTCGCTGCGTATATTCGCCAAAGGCGAGCTTTATGATTTACTTGCCTATTTTACTCGTTTTCTTACTCTACTTTCTCGGCATACCTATCGCCTACGCATTATTTGGCTCTGCCATCTTTTACTTCACCTTTTTTGACGCCGGTATGCCTGCTGACCTAGTATTGCAAAAGTTTATTACTTCTGCTGCCTCCTTTCCATTACTTGCAATCCCATTTTTTGTGATGGCCGGTTCGGTTATGAACTATTCTGGGATAAGTAGAAAACTCATGCAAATGGCCGAAGTCTTAACGGGCCACCTTATTGGCGGCTTGGCGCAAGTAAACGTGGTAATGAGCACATTTATGGGCGGTGTATCAGGCTCGGCCAATGCAGACGCCGCTATGCAAAGTAAAATACTCGTGCCGCAAATGGAAAAGCGCGGCTATAGCCGCTCGTTTTCTGCCGCTATTACGGCAGCTTCTTCTGCAATTTCCCCAGTAATCCCTCCGGGCATTGTGATGATCATATATGCACTGATTGCGCAGGTTTCGGTAGCTGAACTATTTGTGGCTGGCTATGTGCCAGGTATAATTATGGCGGGTGCGCTGATGTTCACCGTCACGCTTATTGCTCGCAAGCGTAAATACAAACCGTCACGAGATAAGCGCGCTAGCCTTCGCGAGATAGGAGCACAATTTACAGATTCAATTTGGTCGCTGTCGCTGCCCTTTGGCGTGATTCTAGGATTACGATTTGGCCTGTTCACACCTACTGAGGCTGGCGCAATAGCGGTGCTTGCCTCAATTCTCATTGGGTTATTTGTATATAAAGAACTTAAATTCAATCATATCAAACATATTTTGTTAGATACGATTTATGGCACCGGCACAGTCGTACTAATTATTGTTGCTGCTTCGGTGTTTGGTTACTATTTAACCTGGGAGCGTATTCCACAAGAATTTACCGCTATGCTGTTAGAATTTACCTCTAACAAGTATATGATGCTTGCGGTTATTAACGTATTTTTGTTACTCATTGGTATGTTTTTAGAAGGCGGCGCAGCCCTAATCATCCTTGCACCACTTTTAGTGCCCGTTGCAGTTGCCTTAGGCATCGACCCTATCCACTTTGGAATGATCATGATTATAAACATAATGATTGGCGGCGTCACACCTCCATTTGGCTCTATGATGTTTACGACTTGCTCCGTCACAAAGGTGTCGGTAGGCGATTTCATACGCGAGATTTGGCCCTTCATCATCGCGCTCATATTCGCGTTGATTGTGATTACCTATGCCCCTGCTTTGGTCCTGTTTTTGCCCAGTCTGATGTAACGCTACTTTAGTACGATAAATGCTGTATAGACTAAACGTGTGTTTTAACTGCTATTCGAAAAGTAGGAGGTAAAGGACACGATTAGCGCCTTTTGAAGTGGTCATAAATTAGAAGCTAACGGCTGCTTTGAACCTTACTATTTCATCGTTAATCCAAGCGCATGTTTTGGTTGAATATAACGCCTGCCTGCGTACGATTGTATACGCCTAGCTTTTTCAAAACAGCTGAGGCATGTTGCTTCACAGTTGATTCTGAAATGTTTAGCTCATAGGCAATTTGTTTGTTGAGCAGACCTTGTGCGATGAAGCTTAGCACCTTGAGTTGATGTGGCGTGAGTTGTTCTAGCTGCTGGAAAAATAGCTTTTCGGTAGGTGCCTGCTGCGTTAACTGATAGCCCTTAGGTAGCCATTGATTGCCATCTAACACGTGGCTAACCGCTTCACAAATTTCACTCATATCTACCGATTTTGGAATGTAGGCACTGGCGCCTAATTTTACGCATTTAGTAATGGTATGCTCTTGCTCGTCAGCTGAAACCACAATAATTAAGGTATTAGGGAATTGAGCGCGAATAGCCGAAATACCGGCAAGGCCTTCGTTTCCTGGCATATTTAAATCTAGAAATAGTAAATCGATGTCTATGTCATCGCTTAACTTTTCAATCGTGCTGGCTAAATCCTGTGACTCTTGCACCTCAATTAGCATTGGATGCATTATTAACACTTGTTTAAGGGCGTTTCTGAACAAAGGATGATCATCAGCAATGAGTGCTTTAAACATAAGGTTGCCTTAAGAGAAAATAACAAGGGTGTCTGTGTAGACGCAGCCTGTTAAAAGTAACACTTCTGCCATAAAAAAGCGCTAGGTAAGCTACGTTGCCCAGCGCTTTTCAAGGTTTTCTATAAAGACTTGCTAAAACATCCTTTACGTTAAAGTGTAATTGTATTGTATTCAATCACTCGTTTAGAATCTATAACCTACAGTTAAGTGAACCGTTCTGGGGTCACCATAATAGCCAATGAGCGTAACGTCACCGCCTAAACCAGGGGTTAAATTACCAGACCCGTCAAGCCCACCCACAAAGTCATATCCACCCACTAGGTATTCCTCATCAGTTAAGTTCTTACCGTGCAGGCTTGCATACCAATCGCCTTCAAGACTTTCCCACATAACACTAACATTAACCATACCGTAACCGTCTTGAGCAAGCAACTCAGAGGTTTCAAACAGCAGATAGTCGTCGCGGTAGTAGTAATTCGCGTTGAATACAAAGTTACCCAGCTCGGTTTCCAACAAGTAATTGGCCGCAAAGTTAGCCGTATTTTCAGGTGTGCTAGACAAGCCAATAAGTGGCGGTATGCTGTCGTTGCGCACAATCGCAAAGTTCAAATGGCCAAATGCGGCATTGAAGGTTAAATTATCAGAAGCCACATATGTCACTTCAGCTTCAAAACCGCTACCGCTTGTTTCAGCCGCGTTTTGCAAGGTTTGGTTAAGCTGAGTGCCGTCGCCTGCATCGCCCACCCCAATGTATTGGCGGTCTTTGTGATCGTAGCTAAAGAGCGTCACGTTAGTTCTTAACTGTTCGGTCCAATCTCTTTTAAAGCCTATCTCAACTGAATCTACAATTTCAGGATCCACTCCCGCTTCGTTCCCACTCGCGCGCGGGTTAAAGGTACCCGACTTGAAGCCTTGTCCATAAGAGGCATAAATCATGGTGTCGCGATCCATTTGATATTCAAGCCCTACGCGAGGACTAAACTGGTTCCAAGTCTTGGACTTGGGGCTGTCTAATACGCCATCGCCATCGCTGTCGGTGCCTAACACAGTAGGCACTAATTGGCCTTCGGGTCTTACATAACCCGGCACCCAGCCGGTGCTTGGATAAACAGGAGCAAAAACTAAACCATTGTTAACAAAGGCGGTTTTTTCTTCGGTGGTGTATCTGGCGCCTAAGGTTAACGATAGTTTATCGCTCAAATCAAATGAACCTTGGGTATAAAGTGCATAGCTTTGTGAGTTGTTGCAACCGGCAACTTCTCGGGTTAAGCCAGCCGCACCAAGGGATCTTCCTAACACATTTAAAATGGCATTAAAGTTACCACACGACTCACCATCGTAATAATAAAGGCCGCCTACTAGGCTATATCCGTCTTGTAGATAAGTAGCCTGAAGTTCATGTGTTTGGTTTTCGTCTCGGTATTCAGCCGGTACGTCGAAAATATCAAGCGCGGTGTTATCAAAGTCGATATTGGTTGGCGAATAACTGTCGCGATCAGAAGCCACGTATTTCAATTCAAGATCGTCTGTTGCATTGTAGCGTACAGTTAAGCTTACACCTTCAATTTGCACCTCGTTAGTGGTGGGTAGGCTGGTGTAGGAATCGAATTTATTCGCTGGCACTGGCGCATTAGTTAGCAACGAAGGTAGAAGTCTGTAACCGCCTTTAGCGTTTGAGTCGTCTTGTGTTTTATCCCATGCCAGTCTAAAAGATAAGTCGTCGGTAGGTCTGTATTCAAGATTCAAGCGGGCAGCCCACAAGTCTCTATTATAGTTTTCTAAGTCTTGACCCGGCAGCGCCGACTGTAAATAGGTGCCAAAACCATCGCGACTCAAATCAGCATAGCCAGCGCCTATATATAGTTTATCTTCAATAATCGGCAACTGACCGGTAAGTTTTATGTCTTGCTGTCCATAGCTTCCTACGGTGGCACTAGCGGTAAATGCGGCGTCTCCGCGCATCTCTTTAGTCACGTATTTAACCGCGCCGCCAATCGTGTTTTTACCATATAGCGTGCCTTGAGGGCCTCGTAATACTTCAATACGCTGCACGTCTAGAATATCAAGTACCGCGCCTTGGGGACGCGCAATATACACATCGTCAATATAAATACCCACGCCTGGTTCATAGCCCCACAAAGGATCTTGCTGACCAATTCCGCGAATAAAAGCGGTCAGCGTACTGTTGGTACCTCTGCTGGTTTGCAAGGTGGTGTTGGGCGAAAACTGCTGTAATTCGGTGAGCACAGATATGCCATTGCTAAGCAACTCTTCTTCCCCAATTGAGGTAAGTGCCACCGGCACCGACTGCAGCGTTTCTACGGTGCGTCTTGCAGTTACGTTGATGACCTCAAGTTTACCGGCCTCTTTTTCTGCAGTAGCATTGTCTTGAACCGCCATTGTGGGCATAGCAAGTAAGCCGCAAGCTAGTGCAACTGACGTAGCTATTAGGCTTTTGACTAAGCCTTGGCGTAAGTTTAATTTACTAGTGTGTGTCACACCAGCGCAAATATCTGTGCTGTAAACAGTGTGCTTTTGATTAATGGTTTTCATCATTCTTTCCTATTATTAAATGCGGTAAACATAATGTAAATGTCGTTAAATGCTAAGCATGGGGTGTGCGGTCTAATGTAAATATAATGTAAATAGATGTAAAAAGAACTAGTACCATCGTACTATGGGCATTCGAGTAGAAATAGCGCATGCTTTTTCAATCCTGGCGGTCTGCGGTCACAGACTAGGCCATGTGCAATGACGCGCACGGCATTTGCTTAGGATTTGATTTATGTTGAGTTTAATTGGACTAGTTGGTGGCCTTGGCCTACTGATTTATCTAACGATAAGGGGGGTAAATTTATTTATTGCCGCTCCATTTTGCGCCCTACTTGTTGCGCTTAGCAACCACATGCTGGTATTTACCGGTGATGCAAACTTTGTTGTCACCTACATGGACGGTTTTTCGGGTTTTGTCGCCTCATGGTTTTTTATGTTTTTACTCGGCGCTATTTTTGGTAAATTTATGGAAGACACCGGCGCCGCAGACTCCCTCGCGCGCGCTATCGTTAGAAAACTAGGCTATAAACAAGCGCTATTTGCCGTGGTTGCCGCTTGCGCGGTGCTAACCTACGGCGGCGTGTCGGTTTTTGTAGTGGCATTTTCTGTTTACCCCATGGCCTTGAGCCTGTTTAAAGATGCTAATTTACCGCGCCGCTTTATTCCCGCTACCATGGCCTTTGGCTCGGTCACCTTTACCATGACCTCAGCCGGATCACCTGAAATTCAAAACTGGATCCCCATAAAATTCTTAGGCACGTCTCCTTTTGCTGCATGGGAAGTGAGTTTAGTCGTTGCCGTCTTTATGGCCACATTTGGCTACTGGTGGCTGAAAAAAATGGTCACCAAAGCGGTCAACAACGGCGAGTCATTTATAACTAGGCCCCAAGATCCCAATATAGAAGCGCGCGAATACCCGCACCCAGCGTCTGGCTTAGTACCTCTAATGGTGGTGCTGTCTATCTCGTTCTTTCTGCATGAAGCTTATGCTCAGTATGCCTTAATTGCCGCGTTGGGCGGCGGTGTAATTGCCCTGATAATTGTCAATTATAAGTACTTCATTAACATGGGTGAAGCGGTAAACCAAGGCACTACCGGCGCCCTTATTGCCATTGGCAATACTGCGGCGGTGGTGGGTTTTGGTTCAGTTGCTAAAACAACTGAAGCGTTTCAAGATACGGTATACCTAATGACCCATCTTCCGGGCAACGAACTGGTGGGCGCCGCCGTTGCCGTCAGTGTTATTGCGGGTTTAACCGGCAGTGCTTCAGGTGGCCAAGCCATTGCTTTGCCAGAAGTTGCGCCGCATTATCTAGCGCAAGGGGTCGATCCAAGCGAGCTTCATAGGGTGGTATCAATATCCTCAGGCGCGCTTGACTCACTACCACATAATGGCTATGTAGTAACCACTATTCGCGCAATCTGCAATGAAACTCACAAAGCCGCTTACGGCCCTATGGCCTGCTTAACGGTGATTGTCCCGCTCATTGGTTTATGTATGGCAATTGCGCTTTTCATTATGTTTTAAATAAGGAAGGTAAATAAATGTTCAGTATAAGATCCATAAACTATTGTTGTTTACCCAAAGGGCTAGTATGTTGTTTGTTTTCATTAATAGGCATAGTGTTGCTTGCATTTACCTTTGCTAGCACACCCTTACACGCCAAGGAAAATCAAAGCCTAATGATAGTAATAAAACAAACGCATAGCATAGACACCTTCACGACCTTTGGTGGCCAAACAATTGAAAATGTAAAGGTAGGGTGGGAGAGCTATGGCGAACTTAATGAGGACAAGTCTAACGTTATTTTAATTACCCATTACTTCACCGGTAATTCTCACGCAGCGGGAAAGTATCACATAGATGATGCAGAACCGGGCTATTGGGACGCCATTATAGGCCCAAACAAGGCGATAGACACCAATCGGTTTTTTGTGATTAGCGTTGACTCGCTAGTCAATATTGGGGCTTTTGATGAAAACGTGATAACCACCGGCCCTGCCTCTATCAACCCTAAGACACAAAAGCCTTATGGACTCACATTCCCCGTGGTAACCATGCGCGATTTTGTTAATACCCAAAAATCAGTCTTGGAAAGCTTGGGTATCCAAAAACTCTTCGCGGTGGCAGGCCCCTCGATGGGCTCGATGCAGGCTATTGAGTGGGCCAGCGCGTATCCGCAGTGGGTAGAACGATTAATTTCAGTAATAGGATCGGGAAGCGCCGATGCGTGGACAAGTGCGTATTTAGAGCAGTGGACTGTGCCAATTACCATGGATATTAATTTTAACGGCGGCGATTATTATAATCTGCCAAAAGAGCAGTGGCCTACTCTAGGCTTAACCCATGCCTTAGCCATGATCACCCAGTCTGCCTTACACCCAAACTTTTTCATTCAAATAGGCGCACAAATTGGTTATACGCCGCTTGAGGAGGATGCTTTGCAAAGTATTAGCGCTAAGCCCAGCATTGTGAACTGGCTTATGGGCCGCGCAGCCGAGCGAGCGCATCTAATGGATGCCAATCATTTGCTATATTTAGTGCGCGCGAACCAGCTTTTTGTTACTGGCATGCAGGGCACGCTTGAAGAGGGATTAAAGCAAATTACCGCTAAGGTGCTGCTAATACCCGCCACTACCGACCTATTGCTGATGCCTTATCACGCTGAAAAAATAGACTCTTTACTTCGCGCTAACGAACAAAGCTCACAGTTAGAATACTTAAGCGGTGATCTTGGACACCTCGAGGGCGTTGCCGGTATTGTAAAACATGCAAACACTATACGCGCATTTCTAAATGACGAAGCACCTAAAGCTGCAAACAGTGATAATGAATAAGCAATGATAATCTCACGCGATAAGTGCACAGTTTTTACGTTTTTATTGCCCGTACTAGCCTCATGCGCCTTCTACACTGGCACTGCGGTGGCTAGCGAAAAAGCTAAAAATGTTGTGCTTGATACATCAAACATTACCCTGTCAGGCATGTCATCAGGCGGCTACATGGCAACTCAATTTCATTTTTCTCACCCTGAGTTGGTAGCGGGTGTGGGGGTGTTTGCAGCAGGCCCATATGGCTGCGCGCAAAACTCAATTATGACGGCACTGGCGCAGTGTATTGATAAAGCGCCTGAAACCTATGCAGACAAAATAAAGGACATTTCTACGACGCTAGGCCCTTCAATTAGCCAGATTAAAAACGATAAGGTGTGGTTGTTTCACGGCGCCTTAGACACAAAAATTTCATCTAAAGTGGCAAGTGCATTACAAGCGCAATACGCCCAGCTTGTTGCCGCTAGTAATCTTGCTGTGGTAAACAACAAGCCAGTAGCGCATCTGTTTCCTACTTTAGAAAATGGCGTAGACTGCGAAGAATCGGCTTCCCCTTATATTGGCAAATGTAATTTCGACGGCGCAGGAGAAATGCTCTCCTTTATACTAGGGCCGCTACAAAACCCAGTAGATAAAAATACAGCTATGCAAGCAGGCGAGCTTATTACCTTTGAGCAAAATGCATTAGCCAACATTGACAACACCGGCATGAATGAACAAAGCTTTGTTTATTTACCCAATAGTTGCCTAGACGGAAAGTCCTGCAAGGTGCATATAAGCTTTCATGGTTGCAACCAGTCTATAGACAATGTGGGCCAGCAGTATGCCACCAGCACGGGGTTAAATGAATGGGCCGCTAGTAATCGTTTGGTTATTCTATATCCGCAAATTGCAAAATCTAGCTTTATGCCAATGAACCCTCAGGCCTGCTGGGACTGGTGGGGATATACCGGCAGCGACTACTTGAATAAAGACGGTAAACAAATTGCGGCTGTGCACAAAATACTATTGTCACTAGAGGCTTATTTGAATCGCTAATATTGTTGGCGCAGCGTGGGCGTAAACTTTCCTTTCATAGATGAGCGTGCCTTGTATAGACTGATATAAACTGCCCTATTGTTGTTTTAAGCTTAAGCATTATCAGGTTTAGATCAACTATTTATCAAAAGTAGACCAAAGTCCTTTAATCATTATCATTTATATATATTATGAAAATTGCCATAGACGTTATATCGATACCGGCTGCTGTCATGTAGAAATGATATTCGAGATTTTAACGTGATGCTTTTTCATGAACCTATAATAAGGATGCAAATATGACAATAGTAGCTTTAGAAACCGGCGATACCAGAGGGATTGGCGAAGCAATTTGTATAAAGTTGCACGATAAAGCTTATACGGTAGTTGCCAACTATGGTGGCAACAATCAAAAAGCAGCAGATTTTACAGAACGTACTGGTATTGCGACTAAAAAATTCGACGTGTCTGATTTTGAAGCAATAGCAGCGGGCATTGCAGACATCGAAAAAGAATTCGTTCCGGTAGACGTATCAGTAAACAATGCCGATATAACGCGCGACGGCACTATGCACAGAAGGGACTTTGTTCGGTGGGATGCGGTTTTTCAAACCATCCTAGCCTCTTGCTTTAACACCCGCCGTGCAGTAATTTAAGGGTACGCACTCGTCAATTTGGTCGTATCATCAATGTGGGTTCGGTGAATGGTCAAGCCAGTCAGTATAGTCAGGTTTTTATAAATACATAAGGAACAGTAATATGAGCGAGTCAGTTGTAATTGTTGCAGCAAAACGTACCCCTATGGGCGGATTTATGGGCGCATTATCAGCGGTTCCCTCACCTGTTTTAGGCGCAACTGCGATAAAAGCAGTTATCGCCGGCATTCCAGCAGACGCTATTAACGAAGTCATTATGGGCTGCGTGTTACCCGCAGGACTTGGCCAAGCACCCGCTCGCCAAGCTACGCTGGGAGCCAACCTTCCTTTGAGCGTAGGCGCTACCACCATCAACAAAGTATGCGGCTCGGGCATGAAAGCGATTATGCTAGCGAATGACCTAATTAAAGCAGGCAGCGCCTCTGCGATTGTAGCAGGCGGCATGGAGAATATGTCAGCGGCACCTTATTTATTGCCAAAAGCACGTGCTGGTTACCGCATGGGTCATGGCCAAACCTTTGACCATATGATGATGGACGGCCTAGAAAACGCATACGACGGCAAAGCAATGGGCTGTTTTGCACAAGCCACCGCCGACAGCGAAGGCATTACCCGTGAGCAAATGGATGAATTTGCCATAAGCTCGCTCACTAAAGCACAAAGCGCCATTAAAGACGGCACTTTTAAAGACGAAATTATTGCCGTTACTATCCCCACTCGCAAAGGTGACGTAACGGTAGACACCGACGAAGGCCCCAGCAATGCACGCATTGACAAAATTCCTGAGTTGCGCCCTGCTTTCACCAAAGACGGCACGGTAACCGCGGCTAACTCAAGCTCAATTTCTGATGGCGCAGCGGCCTTGTTAGTTATGTCAGAATCTAAAGCAAAAGAACTTGGCTTAACGCCGCTTGCTAAAATAGTGGCTCACGCCACTAACGCCGTTAAGCCTGAAGACTTTACAGTCGCCCCGGTAGGCGCGATTGAAAAAGTGCTTAGCAAAGCAGGCTGGAGTCCCAATGATGTTGACTTGTTTGAAATAAATGAAGCCTTCGCTATGGTCACTATGTTGGGCATTAACAAGCTTGGACTAGACAGCAGTAAAGTTAACATTAAAGGCGGCGCTTGCGCACTTGGTCACCCAATTGGCGCGTCGGGCGCGCGCGTTGTGGTGACTTTACTGCATGCCTTGCATCAAAAAGGCCTGAAAAAAGGCGTTGCTGCTCTGTGTATTGGCGGCGGTGAAGCTACTGCGCTAGCTGTAGAAATGCTGTAGTAATTAAGTTGCTTTAAAAAACGAAGCTGCTGCCTCGTTTTTTAAAGCCTGCTAATTTATTAAGGCAATCAGATCATGAATTGTTTTTACGGGCATCACTTTAGCGCCTAAACCCTCCATCGACTTATGATAGTTCCTGTGCGGAATATAAATTTCAGTAAACCCATGCTGCGCCGCCTCTTTAACACGCGGTACGCCACTATCAATAGGACGCACGTCGCCATTTAGGCTGAGCTCGCCCATAATGCAACTGGTACGTGGAATAACGAAGTCGTTCAAACTGCTTAACAAAGCGGCCACCAACGCAAGATCGATACACGTCTCTAACTCATCAATTTTCAAACCGCCTACAATATTAAAAAAAGTATCGTGAAATATTTTCGTTTTAGTATGCTTACGCAATATACCTGTGAGCATTTTGATACGGTTCATATTCAAACCCACACACACCCGCTGGGGATATTCAGCCTCATTTTCTGTGGTTAAACATTGAATCTCGAGTAAAATATTACGGTTTCCCTTACGAATACAGGTAATGGTAGAGCCGGGAGAGTTAGTACTTGAGCCTGACAAAAATATTTCACTTGGGTTGTCGACGCTAAGCATGCCACGCTCACACATTCTAAATATGCCCACGGTGTCTACATCGCCGAAACGGTTTTTGTTCGCACGCAGCGTGCGAATCTGACCGTCATTAGTGTCTATATGCAACAGCGCATCAACTATATGTACAAGAGTTTGCGGGCCGGCGATTTCGTTATTCTTATTTACGTGGGCAATAATGAACATGGTGACGTTGTTTTGTTTGCAATACTGCGTCAGTATTTGCGCGGCTGCCTTAACCTGCGAAGGCGAGCCAGGGCTGCCGTTTGCCGACTGCGTTACCACCGCTTGAATAGAGTCTATTACGGCAAATTTAATTTGCTGCGCGTCAAGCTCGTCAATGATATTTTCGACGCTGGTTTCGCTGAGCAAAAACAAATTGTCGTTGTTATACTCAAGTTTCAGCCGGTCTACCCGGTTTTTAAACTGCGATAGCGATTCCTCGGCGGTACAATATAACGAGGGCATGCGCAAAGACATCCTAGCCACTAAGTCACTTAACAAAGTCGTTTTGCCTGCGCCTGGGTCGCCCGACACAATATTTACTGAGCCTTTGGTAACGCCGCCGCTTAGCACTCGATCAAGCTCGCCTATGCCGGTGAGGCTTTTTTGCGCGTCAGCAGACTGCACATCGTCTATCTTTTTAGCACCACCGCCTTGGCTGCCCGCATAGCCTAGCGCGCTGCTCGAAAGACCTGACTTTGCGCGCTGACTGGGTGCATCAGCACTTACCCGCATTTCGGTCATGGTATTCCAACTGCCGCAAATACATTGCCCTTGCCAACGCGGAGTGCTGTGCCCGCAATCGGTGCACACAAATTGAGTTTTTGGGACCTTTGCCATTATTTGTTGTTTCCTTTTGGGAGCATTTGGTGATGATACTACATGGTGGGCAGACGTAAGAAGGAAATTTAAATTTCCCTTTATTTATAAGCCAATGTTCCGATAAACAAACAATAAGCACAATAAACTACTTCCACAAGAGCAAGCACTATCAAGTAACAACCTAACCAGCGGCCAAGTTTGTCGCCCTATCGACAAATCATTCAAGGTTTAACCCTTGGTCAAAAGGCCAATTTCAATAAAGAATTTGAACGGCGCCCTAAAGCGATTTCGTCAAACCTACGGCTTTTAGTAAAAATGGAAGTTAAACGTTTGGCCAAGCCCAGTATTCACTCAATAGATCTGCGCACGGTAGTTAATGAACAATGCTGAAAAACTTTATTTGCTATGGCTGCAAGCAGTACAGCAAGCCTTCAAAGCCACAATAAACGATGTTTGCATCGGCGCCAGCTTGGACCTTAGGTTTGGCTTTGTAAGCGACACCTAAAGCTGCGGCGCTCATCATCAGTAGGTCGTTGGCGCCGTCGCCGATGCCGATAGACTGGTGGGGGTCTATGCTATAATGATTCAGGGTATCAATAAGTATCTGTTTTTTCATCTCCCCGTTCACAATATCGCCTTCAATTTTGCCAGTTAAGCAGCCTTGTTCTATGCCTAGAATGTTACTAGTGGCTTGGGTCAGCTCAAAGCTGTCTTTTATGTAGTTGGCGAAATAGGTAAAGCCGCCAGAGGCGATGCACGTTAACCAACCGTGCTTTTGTAAGATTGCTATGGTATGCGCAAAGCCTGGGGTAATGGGGAGTCTGTTTTTTAACTTTTCGAGTTCTGCAACGTGTATACCCTGCAAACAAGCAACACGCGCATTTAAGCTTTGATTGAAGTCGAGTTCTCCGAGCATTGCTCGCTCGGTAAGCTCGCGAACCTTATCTCCTGCGCCTGCTAAGATCGCTATTTCATCTATGCACTCCATATCTATAATTGTTGAGTCCATATCCATAACTAACAATCCCGGCCTCGACAATGACACGGATGAGATTTTAAAAGCATCCACACGATAATCTTTTGCTAAGGTAAGCAATACGCTCGCTTTAAGAAGGCTATACTGATTCGCTTGCAATTTACCGCTGTCACATGTCGCTGCTGCACTATGTTGCTGGGAAGCATCTGGTTTATGCACAAGAAGCACGTTATTCGCGGCTACCGTATTATGATACAGAGTTAGTTCAATAGCCTGTTGCGCAAATTCACTGTGCAGGTAATGTTGCTGAATAACAAGGTGCTGAGCCTGGCAAAAATACTGGCAAATAATGTGACTAAGCAGGTCTAAATTAATAGCTTGGCCCACTATTACGCACTTTTCATTTGGCGCAGCATGAAGACTATGCCGCGCGCTGTAATCGCTAAAATGCGACTTGTCAACTGTTTCAAACTGAAGGTGCTGGGGAAGAAGAACCTCAGATGAAGAATGTTGTGCTAAGGCTAAGCCTAAATAATTACCGTCGTTTAATTGAGTGTGTAAGTGCGCAACAGCCAAGCGTGCGTTGCTCGGTAAGCCGTGTTTGTATGATGCGATATTTTCGGTCACTAAGTGAGCTTCCTGTAAATCAATATTTCAGTGCTAAAGCCATCTGCTAATTAATACGCAATTATAAAATAGTCAAAGGCAGCGCTTGGATAAGCAAATAATACGTGAAGCCCACACATTTATAAAGTCAATTTGAGCACCTCGCGCATGCGCTCCTGCAGCATATCTATCAACAGGTCAGGCTGAGACTTTGAAAAAAAGCGTTTATAACCCACTTTTTTCACCATAGCCTCTTTAAAAACTGTTCTAAAACGACGTTAACCATAGCAGGTTTCGGCTGCTTTTAGCGAAACACCACTGCAAGCTTAGCAATCGTCTCAGGCAAACCTCATCCTTAACAGAAGTTCTCAAAAAACAAATCTTGGCAATTAATGCGTTTTCAACTAAGGTCGTTATAACTGTATAAAAGCAAAGATTAAGCGCCATGAACATCCATCGTAAAAGCCACAATTATTCAATATTCAAACGTATATCTAGCCTTATTTTGCTTATACTCTGCGTGATCATTGGCGTTAATTTATATTACATGCATTCACAAAACGCCGCCAAGTGGTATCAAGTTGAGTCTGAACAACTTGGGCGCAGCCTCACCCTGCAGGCCGCTAAGCTTATTGCCGCGCCCTTAGCTAAAGATGACGAAGAAATGCTGATGCAGTATGTGGCGGTTATTAACCAAGGCATGTTTGTAAAAGGCGCCGTTTTATTTGACGAACTAGGCGTGCGCTACGCTCAGGAAGAAGATAATTTTTCGGTGGTAGACATGGTCAAAGAAAATGCAGTAAAGCCTCTTGTATTTGTCGAAGACATTGTGTTTGAAGGCAACCTTATTGGCTACATTAAGCTGCTATTAGACAAGCAGGCCATTACCGAGCATCATCGAATTTTTAACAAAAACCAGCTTTCGCAGAGTATACTTATGATTGTATTGAGCATTGTGGCCGCTGCGTTAGCCACAAGGTTGTTTTATAAAACCCGTCAAAGCTATCGCAAAGCGGCAACCGAAGACAATTTGGTGTAGTGACCCTTGATTGCTGTGGTTTTAGCTGGTTTGGTAATCTATGTAAATATACGGTGATAGTTAGCAGTACTTTGCTGCACTACCTCGTTTACTGATATACCCTTTAATTTTGCTAAAGCTTGCGCAATTAAAGGTAGTCTTTCGGGCGTATTAGGCTCACCTTGAAAACCATATACTGGCATGTCAGGCGCGTCGGTTTCTAACACAATATGCGCCATATCAACTGCCTTAATTGTGCGCCTTGTTTTAACGGCCCGCTCATACGTTATAGTACCGCCTACGCCAAGGGCCAAACCTAAGGCTATATAAGTCTGCGCTGTTTGATAGCTGCCGCTAAAGGCATGCACCACCCCACCAACGTCAAACTTCTCTTGTTTAAGTATGCGAATAAGCTCGTTGTGCGACTGCCTATGGTGCAGTATTAATGGTTTTTTAATCACTTTTGCTATGCGTATTTGCTCCCGCAGCACTTTTTCTTGATATTCCATGGGTATGCTCAGTGAACCGTCTACCCCGCATTCACCAATGGCGACTATTGTCGTTTTATGCTGGCTAGCCAAATCGGCCATGCGCATCATTTGCCTTTTTAATTCAGGTTCTGGCAAAACGCTTAAAAAACACGGATGACAACCTAAAGCGATATCAATAAGCGGATACCGATGTTTTAATTCTAAAAGGGACGCAAACTGGTCAAGACTTAAGCCCGGCACTAACAGCTTTTTAAGGCCCAGTTGCAGGGCCTTGTTCAGTATTTGCTTGCGCTTATTCTCAAATACCGCAAGGTCAAAATGGCAGTGGCTGTCGATCATGTCTAGGGCATTAATCGAGTACTGTCCCACTCGCCATTTTCTGCTTTATTATATTCGAAACGATCGTGCAGGCGGTGCTCGCCTCCCTGCCAGAATTCTATTTGGCTGGGTTTGACTAAGTAACCCCCCCAAAAATCGGGCAGTGGAATTTCGCCTTTTGCGAACTTTTCTTTTACTTGCATGAACTGAGTGACTAACAACTGACGAGTCGATATGGGCGTACTTTGCTGGCTTGCCCACGCGCCTAGCTGGCTCGATTTGGGGCGTGAGAAAAAGTATTTCGCCACAGTGGAGCGAGGCAAAGGTTGTGCAATGCCGCACACACGCACTTGGCGCTCTAAAAAGTACCATGGGAAGTGCAGACTTATTTTATCGTTGTGCTTTAACTCTTTGGCTTTGCGACTGCCTAAGTTGGTGTAAAACACAAAGCCTTCGTCGCTCACGTCTTTGAGCAATACTATACGCTGGCTAGGCTGACCGCTTGCGTCAACCGTGGCTACAGTCATTGCGTTTGGGTCGGGCAGTTCTGCCGCAATGGCGTCTTGTAGCCATTTGTTAAATAAATCCATAGGGTTTTTAGTAAGCACGTTAGTGTCGAGCGTGCCCTTGGTATATTCTTTTCGAAAATCTTGTAATGGTTTCATCGATTCATCTCGCTTATAAATAGCGTTACTTTAACAACCGTTAATTGTTGATTGGTTTGTTTACCTGCAAGTTTTCGCACTTGCATCTTAGCGGCCAACTAAAAAATTAGAACTTAACACTTTTGGCACAGCCACTTATGGACGATAATCATCGTCATAGCCTAATGAACGCAGTGCTCGGTCATCGTCAGCCCAGCCCGATTTTACTTTCACCCATAGTTCTAAAAACACCTTATTGTCGAACAAGACTTCCATGTCTTTTCGCGCTTCAGCGCCCATGGTTTTTAAATGCGACCCTTGCTTGCCTATAATCATAGGCTTTTGCGAAGCGCGATCAACCAATATAAGGCCGTGAATATGGTAAACACCTTTAGGGGTTAACGAAAACTGCTCAATTTCTACCGTTACCGCGTAAGGCAGTTCATCGCCAGTGAAACGCATTAGCTTTTCACGAATAATTTCAGCAGCCATGAATCGGCTTGAGCGATCGGTTACGTAGTCTTGAGGGTAATAAAACTCACTTAAAGGCAGTTGCTCAAAAATTAACTTGCGCAGGTTATCTATTTGTTTGCCCTGCTTTGCAGACACTGGCAAGAGGTGGGTAAAATCATGCTTTTTATTCAATTCTTTTAGGGTGTCAAATAGTTTGCCGTGCTCAGGCACCATATCTATCTTATTCACGACTAACCAACAGGGTAAACCCGACTGCTTAATTTTGTTCAACACAAGCTCGTCATCATCGGTCCAGCGAGTGCCTTCTATTACGAATAACACCATCGATACCTCGCTTAAGGAGCTTGACGCGGCCTTATTCATCAATTTGTTTATCGCTTTTTTCTCATCAGCGTGAAGGCCTGGGGTGTCTACGTATATAGCTTGCCTATTATCGAGGGTGTCTATGCCCATAATACGGTGGCGAGTGGTTTGGGGCTTGCGCGAGGTGATACTCACTTTTTGCCCTAAAATGCGGTTCAATATCGTTGACTTACCCACATTGGGGCGGCCAACAATGGCAATCATTCCACAGTACGTTTCAGTCATAATGGTAAGGCCTCTAAAATTTGTTTGGCTGCTTCTTGCTCGGCAATACGGCGGCTCTTGCCAGCGCCCGTTTTATGGATTTTTAAGGCATGTACATTGCATTTGACAGTAAACATTTGCGCATGATCCTTGCCCTTTATGTCTGTCACTTTATAATCGGGCAAATCTAACTGGCGGCTCTGCAGGTATTCTTGCAGCTGCGTTTTGTTGTCTTTTATCTGCTCGTCTGGGTCGAGCGCTTTAATTCTTTTTTCAAACAGCGTGTTTATGGTAAGCGCTACAGCGTCTATTCCAGACTCAACATAAATGGCGCCAAGAATGGCCTCTACCGCATCTGCTAAAATTGAATCTCGTCTGCGACCGCCGCTTTTCATTTCGCCAGGCCCTAGTTTCATAAGCTCACCCAAAGACAATTCTCTGGCGACTTTGGCTAGGGTTTCGCCCTTAACCAGATTTGAGCGCATGCGGGTGAGCTTGCCCTCCGGCAGATTTGGAAATTTTTCATACACCCGCTGGGCAATCACAAGGCCTAACACGGCGTCGCCTAAAAACTCTAGTCGCTCGTTATGTTTGCGCGCGGCACTACGATGCGTAAGAGCTTGCTGCAGTAGCGATACATTACTGAAGGTGTAATGAAGCTGTGCTAGCAACTTAATATAGGGATCTATCACGACTTATTTCACCTATCCAATTGGGCTTAACAAACTCAGCATATCCATGTTAATTAATACCGCCAATTCGGCTGAAGCGCACACCGGTTGGCACAAACGTAGGTAAAAAGTCATCTTCGCTGCGTTCAAACTCAAAACTGACCCATATGAAAACGGCTTTGCCGACAATGTTCTCTTGCGGCACAAACCCCCAGCGGCGACTGTCAGCCGAGTTGTCGCGGTTATCACCCATCACAAAATAGTGATCTTGTGGAATAATATGTGTACTGGCGGGGCTCATAATCCTAGGGTTTCGTAAAATTTGATGCTTCACATCGCCAATCGTTTCGGTAAACATGGATAGGACATCACCGTGCTCTTGCAAATTGCTCAAGCCCTGCGATCTTAATGATGCTGGCACTTGCGGCGAGCACACCTGCCCTGTTTCACACACCGGTTCAATAAACACCTGCTTACCACGATAGTGAACAGTTTCCCCCGGCAGCCCGATTACGCGCTTAATGTAGTCTATTCGTTCATCTAGAGGATATTTAAACACGATGACGTCGCCGCGCTTTACCTCACCTGTTTTAATAATTTCCTTGCGCGCTACGGGGTCCCTTAGGCTATATGCAAACTTTTCAACCAGTAAAAAATCACCCACCAGCAAGGTTGGAAACATAGAACCTGACGGTATTTGAAAAGGTTCGTAGATAAAAGAACGAAAAATCATGACGCCAAAAAATATGGGGAACATCTGCTTGCAAAAATCAACCACCGCAGGCATGTCGCCACTTCCGCTTGCTGCATTAGCAATGTCTGCATTGCCAACGGCAACTTTTTTGGGGGCGAAGGCTAGCGCGTATACCAGCCATACCAGGCCGGTTATAAGGCTGGCGCCAACTAAAAGAATGGAGAAGTAAGTGGCCATTAATTATCTACCTTAAGAATTGCTAAGAATGCATCTTGCGGCAGCTCTACATTACCCACCTGCTTCATGCGCTTTTTGCCGTCTTTTTGCTTCTGTAAAAGTTTCTTCTTACGACTAATATCACCGCCGTAACATTTTGCGATTACGTTTTTACGCAACTGTTTAACAGTACTGCGCGCAATAATATGGTTGCCAATAGCGGCCTGAATGGCAATATCAAACATTTGCCTAGGAATAAGCTCGCGTAGTTTTTCAACCAGCAAGCGTCCGCGATAGGGGGCATTGTTTTTGTGTGTGATAATGGCTAAGGCGTCCACGCGCTCGCCGTTAATTAAAATATCTAAACGACACATATCGGCTTCTTGAAAGCGAGTAAAGTTGTAGTCAAGTGATGCGAACCCGCGGCTGGTCGACTTTAGCCTATCGAAAAAGTCCAGCACCACTTCGGCCATGGGTAAGTCGTAGGTAAGCGCTACCTGTTTACCGTGATAGACCATGGCGGTTTGCATGCCACGTTTTTCTATGCACAAGGTAATAACATTGCCTAAGTATTCTTGCGGCACTAATATATGGGCAGTAACGATGGGTTCGCGAATTTCCTCTATGTCGTTAACTGAGGGCAGTTTTGACGGGCTGTCTACTTTATAAACCTCGCCCTGCGTGGTTTTTACTTCATACACTACCGTTGGCGCGGTAGTAATCAGATCAAGATCGTATTCACGCTCCAAACGTTGCTGAATAATTTCCATATGCAACATGCCTAAAAAGCCGATACGAAAACCAAAGCCTAAGGCTGTTGAGCTTTCTGGCTCATAAAATAACGACGAATCGTTTAAGCTTAGCTTAGCGAGCGCGTCACGAAAGTCTTCATAGTCGTCGGAGCTTACCGGGAATAAACCGGCATATACCTGTGGCTTTATCTTTTTAAAACCCGGCAGTGCTTTTTCACACGGATTTCTGGCTAAGGTGATGGTGTCGCCCACGGGAGCTCCGTTAATTTCTTTTATACCGGCAATAACGAAACCAACTTCACCAGTTCTTAATATAGTCGTTTCGGTTTGTTTAGGGGTGAACACACCAATTTTATCTGCCTGATGCACAACACCGGTCGACATAATTTTAATTTTATCTTTAGCGTTTAATTCGCCATTAACAATACGCACAAGTGATACAACGCCTTGGTAATTGTCAAACCACGAATCTACAATGAGAGCCTCAAGCGGTGCGTCTTTATTGCCCACCGGCGGCGGTATTTTGTTTATAATAACTTCGAGTACGTCAATAATGCCCTCGCCGGTTTTTGCCGAGCATCGAACAGCATCTATGGCGTCTATACCGACTATATCTTCTATTTCTTCGGCGACGCGATCGGGTTCGGCTTGGGGCAAATCTATTTTATTTAAAATAGGCACCACTTCCACATTCAGGTCGAGCGCGGTGTAACAGTTAGCTAGCGTTTGCGCTTCGACGCCTTGCCCGGCGTCAACCACCAATAAAGCACCTTCGCAGGCGGCTAATGAGCGCGATACTTCGTAGCTAAAATCCACATGACCAGGGGTGTCAATAAAATTGAGCTGATATTTTTCGCCGTCTTTGGCGTTGTAAAACAAGGTAACGCTTTGCGCTTTTATGGTAATGCCGCGTTCGCGCTCAATGTCCATCGAGTCGAGTACCTGCCCTTTCATTTCGCGAATAGTAAGGCCGCCACATTCTTGTATAAGACGATCAGACAGTGTCGACTTTCCGTGATCAATATGTGCGATAATACTGAAGTTACGAATATTTTTGAGTTGCATATAAAAAATGTTACCTACTATGTTCTATATCCCGGGGCGGTGAAGCTTTGCAGCGGAAAAAAGTTAACGAAATGCTGACGCGTTAGTAAGTGTTGTTTGAATAGCTTACTAACCATTTAACGACCTTTAATTATACGAAACATCAGCGCACAACAAAGGACACAGATAGTACCGTTTTGCGAGACTAATTGCGACAAATCAAGCGCAATATCGGTATTTTGATATAATTTGCATGTGAATGTACAATCTAGCCCCCAGCAGCAGCCTCAGCGCTTATGCTGTGAGCCGGCTGGGCGACTAAAGCAGCCATGCACTCACATGCAAAACCCCTTCACTGCTAAATTTTATGTACGGGAATTTCATGTTTATGTGTGACGACGGGAGAAAGCGTTGCGCCTAAGAATATTGGCGTAAAATGATGCTTATTGCTAGGGCGTTTAGAAAATGCCGACGCCCCCCAGAAACCGCCTAGCGCAGCAGTACAGGCAAACCCTAACGCTAGTAGCTCATGTGCTTGCGGAAAAACAGTCATAAAAATAGTCGCGCTGAGCATTAGCAGCAGCAAAGGCACTACATACACGATAAGAGAAGCGCGCAGCAGTGCTCTCTCGCTTATGCCAATTTTAACCTGTTGGCCTACTACCAACTGGCACGGTACTTCAATGCGTACATGGTTTGCTTTCGGGGTGAAGGCTTTGGCGATGGTGCTAGTTGGGCAGGCTTCGCTGGCTTTGCAACCCGCACAAGTGGTTTTCACTTGGGTTTCAATCCAGACATGATCGCCGTCTAATGCGACTACCGTTCCCATTTCTTCAATCATTTAACGATTGTCCTAGTTGTGCTGATTGTGCTGATTGTGCTGATTGTGTGCTGACTGCATAAGTTATGTGAGCTATACGATACATTTATTACGCAAACAAGCTTAAGGACGGTCACTTTTTAATACAATTGAGCTGGCCATTTTGCTGGCTGTTTCTAAGGGGATCTCTCCCACCACCGTTACTTGAATTCTTCCGTCTGAGATTGACACAATAGAGGTAACATCGGTAGTTAGCGCTATATCTTCTTGACTTGCGTCGCTAGCTTTCATGACGTAAATGGACACGTCAACTAGTCCGTCACTCACCATCATATATTCTGCCGGCTGACCTGTTAATGAAATACGGCGTAAATTTTCGGTGACTTTTTGCATGCCTGTGGGCACAAATTCAAGCGTCCATGGGAGCGCTTGATTCTCGGTCGCTTGTTTGCTGGCGACCGGCGGTAACTGGTCGGCTTGAATATTATAAAAGTATTGCTGTACATCGTCATTAATAGACAATTGGGTAACCTGCATTTGCTCTAAAAGCTCGCCTTGCAGGTCGTACATGTTTAGCTTTAGTAACAACCCCGTTTGCTCATCTAACCATAAGTTATATTGATAACGCGACTTGTCTTTGCTAATCACTCTTATTTGCTGGGCCATACGGCCCGAGACTCGATTACGGCCCATGAGTAACACCTCGTAACCCGCTTTTAATAAATCGGGGTTGTTTAAAAAGGCGTTGGGAATAGGCCCGTCTATAAAATCGGACCTAATGCTAAGCGGTGTAAAGCCTGGCTCAAAAATGCTAACTTTATTGTTTATGCGAATTTGTTCAAAGCCTGGGCCGTTAAGCAAGCTAAGCTGTTCAGCAGAATCGCCATTCTCCATGCGCGCTCGTCGCCATACGTAAGGCATAATCTCACGCCTTGGGCTTGACACTACGTAGCTAATTTCGAACGACACTTGGTTAATTGTGTTCGACAAACGATTCATCCATGCATCAGCTGACATCACATCGAAAGTTTTTTCTTGGTTGATCTCAGCCAGTGATTCAAGTCCAGATTTGGTTTCTGCTTGCGTTTCTGTTTGCGTTTCTGTTTGCGTTTCAAATTGCGTTTGAGCTTCATTGCTGCTTTGGGCCGCACTCGCTAAAGGATACAGAGCAAATGTGATGATAAACATGAAAACAGCCGCCGACAATAAAATCGCAGGCAGCTGTTTTTTAAAATATAATAGCGTCATCTTATTTTGCACTACCACCGTTTTCATTAATCGATTCTTCGTTAGACTCTGCAGCTTTCACGCTTGCATCAGAAATGGAGATGTTTCGCAGCCTTTGCTGGCGCACGTGATCTTGAATTAGCGCGTTGATTTGCCGTCTTTGCTGGATAAGCTGGTCCATGCGATCTTGCTGAGAAATACTGGCGCTTTGCAAGCTCACAGGTGCTAAACCACCTTGAGGACCTATAATGGGAGGCGCAGTTCTAAAAGGGTCTGTTATTTCAGGCTTATTGTAAGTTTGCACGCCAAAAATTACCATTGCCGTTACACATGCCACCATGGCTAACTGGCCACTTTGCCTAGCAATAGGCAACAAGGCTTGCACTACCGGCAGTTCCCGCCAGCCTGGCTTGGGCGCAATCATTGCTAGTTCGTCGTGTAACGCTATGGCAATCTTGTCGCTGATGTCAAATGAAATGTCGCTTGACATGTCTTTACGCAACACATCGCGTGTTAAATGATAGCTTCGCCATTTTGCGCTCAGTTCTGCATCATTCATAATGGACTTAGCAAATTTGCTTCTTTCGCTGTCCGTTGCTTCACCGTCGACCATGGCCGATAAATTTTCATGCTTTTGTATCATTGACTGAATATCCTAGCTCAACCTATCCATTCGAGTCGCAAATAGATGGTTCGTTCATTTTGTTGTACCAAATCTTTTCTTTTGTTTATTAAACCAATGAAAATATAGGCTTTATAAATTTTAACGTTCAGTAAAAATCAACCATTACGAATATACAAACGTAAACAAAATAAAAAATTAATTCTCAATTAACGGCAGAATCACCTTGTCAATCGCTTCTCTAGCTCTAAAAATTCTAGATCTTACCGTGCCAACCGGGCATTCCATCACCGCAGCAATTTCTTCATAGCTTAAACCTTCTATTTCACGCAGTGTGATAGCCGCGCGTAAATCGTCTGGTAAGCTTTCAATTGCCGCAAAAAGTTTTGTTTGTAACTCTTCTGACAGTAAGGTTTTTTCGGGCGACGCATTTTCTTTTAGGGCATCGCTACCGTCATAAAAATCAGCCTCTTGGGCGTCTACATCACTCGCAGGTGGCTTTCTGCTTTGCGAGGTTAAATAGTTTTTTGCGCTATTAACCGCTATTCTATAAAGCCAAGTGTAAAAAGCACTCTCGCCTCTAAAATTCGGCAATGCTCTGTAAGCTTTTATAAACGCTTCTTGAGTAACATCGGCTACGTCTCCTGAATTTTTGACATAGCGCGAGACAATGTTCATTACTTTATTTTGGTGCCTAACTACAAGTAAATTAAACGCGTTTTTATTTCCGCTTTGTACCTGTTTAACTAACTCTTGGTCGGTTGTTTGCTCGCTCATTAAAGCCACATCTCCTTTTACACTACTACCGAAATGGCGGCTGGCAAGTGCTATAATTGACCCATACTTTTGGTTTAAGTTCGAACTTTATCAAATTTAATCCGTAAAAACGCTTTATCTTAGTATTTTATTGCTAATATTTAGAACTATCCAAACAAGTTTCACGTAATTATCGAGTACTTTCATTACTATGTCTGAAAATAACTATGCAAGCACCTACAGCAGTCCCAACGGCTACATCCGAACCTGCAATGTCTGCACAAACCGCGATATTAGAAGCAGATTCGCCTGAAATATCTGTGGCAAAAGTCACTAGCTTGCCAGAAGCACAGGCAGAACATAGCTGCGACCTCTTAGTTATTGGCAGTGGCGCGGCTGGGCTTAGTCTTGCTTTGAATATAGCCGACCATTGCAATGTAATTGTGTTAAGTAAAAGCGATATTGATGAAGGCAGCACTCGCTATGCTCAAGGTGGTATAGCAGCGGTATTTGACGACAACGACTCTATTGAGAGCCATATTCAAGACACCTTAAAAGCTGGGGCCGGCATATGCGATGAGGAAGTGGTGAGATTCACCGCGCAAAACGCCAAACAAAGTATGCAGTGGCTCATAGGTGAAGGCGTGCCCTTTGACCAAGAGTTAGATGCTAACGGCGACACTAGGTTTCACCTCACTCGCGAGGGTGGCCATTCTCATCGTCGAATATTACACGCTGCTGATGCCACCGGCGCCGCCGTTCAAAGCACCTTGTCTGAACGCGTAAAAAATCACCCAAACATTCAATTGTTTGAGCGCTACAACGCCATAGACCTTATTAAAACAAGCAAAAGCGACAATCACTGTGTAGGTGCATATGTGTGGAACAGAAACACTGAAAAAGTAGAGTCAATAAGGGCCACTTTTGTCGCACTAGCAAGCGGCGGCGGCAGTAAAGTATACCAGTACACCTCAAACCCCGACGTTTCAAGTGGCGACGGTATTGCTATGGCGTGGCGAGCAGGCTGTAATATCGGCAATATGGAATTTAATCAGTTTCACCCTACCTGTTTGTATCACCCCGACGCAGGTAACTTTTTAATTAGCGAAGCCCTGCGCGGTGAGGGCGCATATTTGTGTCACGGCGACGGCACCCGCTTTATGCAGCAATTTGATGAACGCGGCGATTTAGCCCCGCGCGACATTGTAGCCCGCGCCATCGACTTCGAAATGAAGCGTCTAGGTGAAGACTGCATGTATTTAAATATTAGCCATAAACCAAGCGAATTTATCATAAAGCACTTTCCGAACATCTATAAAAAATGCCGCTCTTTAGGCATAGATATAACTCGCCAGCCTATTCCGGTGGTACCAGCAGCGCACTATAGCTGCGGAGGCGTGGTCACCGACCTTGATGCGCGTACTAATTTAAACAACGTGTATGCCATTGGTGAAGTGGCTTATACAGGTTTGCATGGCGCTAATCGCATGGCCAGTAATTCGCTGCTTGAATGCGTGGTATTTGCACACGCCTGCGCTAGACATCTAATTGCCAGCGGGCAATTAGGCCACAGCAAGCAGCAGTCGGCTAACGCAAACGCCATTATTGAACTTTGGGATGAAAGCCGCGTTATTGATTCAGATGAAGCGGTTATTATTCAGCATAACTGGCATGAGCTACGCTTATTTATGTGGGATTACGTTGGCATAGTGCGCTCTAACAAACGCTTGGAACGCGCCGCACGACGGATTAATTTGCTGAAGCAGGAAGTGGACGAGTATTACTCTAACTTTAAAGTAAGTAACAACATGCTTGAGCTGAGGAATTTGCTCTGCGTTGCCCAGCTTATTGTCATTTGTGCCATCAAGCGTAAAGAAAGCCGCGGGCTGCATTACAACTTAGATTATCCTGAACTGTTGGAAAACTCTGGCCCTACTATTATTAACAAGGATATGTCGCTGTAGCTAAGTGCAGTGAGCCGCTCACGCATGTTATTCAGCTCAAAAAATCACATTATTAGCCAAAATAACT
Source organism: Glaciecola punicea (assembly GCF_001756615.1). Lineage (NCBI taxonomy): Bacteria > Pseudomonadati > Pseudomonadota > Gammaproteobacteria > Alteromonadales > Alteromonadaceae > Glaciecola > Glaciecola punicea. Next base: position 88,180 of record NZ_LZXY01000008.1, on the reverse strand, counting down.
AGAATCTAATATTGCCATGCAAAAATATGTGTTCTTTGGTGCCTGTCTTGGGGCTTAAGTTAAAATTTATTGTGTTTGAGGCACACTCTCGAGTATTGAGTATAGTGTTTGCCGGTAGCGCAATTGCATGTTTAAACACAGTGTCTATTGTAAATGGGCTTTGATAAAAGCGATGCTTATTGGCAATGTTTGAGACCGTGAGCGCTTTTGAGAACATGCCGTGGGCAATGGCTTTTTTGAAGCCAAAGAATTTTGCGCTCATGTTATGTAAATGGATGGGGTTATAATCGCCCGACACTTTCGCGTATTGGCGGCCAATGTTACTCGCAAAATTCACTTCAAGCTTTTCTGAAACGCCCACAGCAATTGCGCTTGAAATCCAGTCCGGCGCTTGCTTGGCGTGATTTTTTACAGCCTCTGCTGCATCCGCATGCTTAGTGCGAGCTAAGTAAAAACTCGTGGCTTTTATATCAGGCGCATCATCGTTTGTGTTGTTCGCGCTGCTTGCGGTGGTAACAACCTCAAACAACCAGCCTTTTTTGTGGTAAAAAACACCGCCAAAATAAGTCTGCAAATGTAATTTATCAGCTTGACTGGGTAGCTTATTTACGTTTATTTGATTGGCCACATGCACCATGCCCATGGGCGCAAAAGGAAAATCTTTATGCACCATCATTTCTAACTGCAAAGGCAATGATAAAGTTTGAATATAATTGGGATGCACTAGCGAAGCTAAGCCCGGCTGCCACTTCGTAAGTTGATTGTAAGTGGTGCAATGTTTTGCATTAATAGACTCTTGGCGCTGACAACTTACTGTTGGCAAGCACATATTCGGTAATGAATGCTCGCTTTGTAGCGTCGTGCTAGGTTTGTGGCTAAGTGCTTTTATATAAAGCTGTAGCGTTTTAGTATTCATATTCATTAGGCCCAATACTTTCACACAAGTTACATACATGGAAACTTTCCCCATCAGGAAAGTTATCAACCGTGATATTCATTGTTAGTATAGAGTAAAGTACTCTCTTCATGAAAACTTCTTCATATCAGAGCATAATCGGTGTTTGTCAAAACCATGGTGTTCTCACGCACTTTGTTTTGAAAAGCGCCAAAGCGCCAGTTAAGACACGTGCCATATTAAGTGACGACATATGCTTTTATATTGAGAAGGACTAAGCAAGAATTTAGGTAAAAACACCCAGTGCATTTTTTTTTGCCTAGCCCAAAGTGACAACTCATTACTAGGCGTTTTTTGAAATGCAAGCCAGCAACCCAGCTGATTATGCCTGCAGTGTACTTCACACAGCACGGCTAAAAGCTCATATTCGTCGTTTATTCTATGCACACCAGCGCCAACGTCACCTTCATGCAATATCAAATGAGTGATAGTATCTTGCCTACGCCCTTTCAGTAAGAAAATACACATAACGGTGAGGCTAATTAGTAAAATATAGCTGAGTGTGGAAAGAGTATACTTCGCAAGTAGTAGGGTTATCGCTACCGCTATTAGTAGGCAAGCGACATTACAACGGTCAACAAATTGGTTTGATGGCGCAAGTGCAATCGTTATTGACACATATAAGCCTTATATTAAACGTGTTTAAACGGCTTTAGTCAGCTCTAATCTTAACCCGGTCTAGCACTATACTCACCATTTCAGACAGATCTGGATCGAAACAACGTTGATGTCCCATAAACCAAGCGAACAAATCTGGGTCGTCGCAGGTTAATAACCGCTCTAACGTTTCTTGCTCTTGAAAAGTGAGTGTGTCAAACGCCTGATCTACGAAAGGCAGTAGTAGAACATCAAGTTCTAACATGCCTCTTCTGCAGGCCCATCTTAATCGTGCTAATCGTTTAGGTTCAAATACCTTCGCGTTCAAAACTCTTTCCTTTATTAAATAAGTTTTACATTGCTAGCTTAACATTAAGCTAAGCTCCAAAATACTGATCTTGGGATAATTGTTGCTTTAGCAAGTAAATCTTTGTGCGACTATTGTAAAATGCACAGGTAACCCATAGTTCTACCTGATAACATGCATAGCATCTGTATTTTTAACCCTTTTTAAGGAGCGTGTAACGTGGCTACTCATTCATTTATGGCAACACTAGATGACCTAAACATTGTTAAAGTATCGGGCGAACAGCGCGTCGACTATTTAAATGGGCAATTAACGGTGTCGACCAAAAAGTTTGACGGCGGGAGCGCACGATTAACCGCCCACTGTGACTTTAAAGGCAAAATGTTTGCCGCTATTATCATAAGCCAGTGTAATGACGCATTTTTCCTTAGCATGCATAAAGACTCGGCAATAATTAGCCAAGAACAGCTTAAGAAATACGGTGTATTCTCAAAAGTAGACATTCAAATAAACGAAGAGCTCCATTGTATCGGCATTGCCGGCGATGAAAACATTAAGCACCTAAGGGTGCTGTTTCCAGCGCTAAGTAGCACGCATATGAGCACTACCAACAATGAATTCGGCCAAGCTATTTGCTTTTATGACGCAAGCCTGCGCTACTTGTGTTACCTAAGCGACAAAGGCAAGCAAAGGTTGCTAGATATTAGCGACGCCGACGCATTTGTTCCCTGCGACCGTTGGAATATGCTAGAAATTGAAGCCGGGATTGCGAACATACAAGCCGCCACTATGAGCCAGTTTGTGCCTCAAATGCTAAACTTTCAAAGCATACACGCCATCGATTTCGACAAGGGCTGCTATATGGGCCAAGAAGTAGTGGCTAGAACCAAATTTTTAGGCAAAAACAAACGTGCTACGTTTTTATTAAGCGGTACGCTTGAAAGTGAGCTAAGCATTAACGCCGGCGACAACATAGAGTTGCAAATAGGCGAGAGCTGGCGACGCGGCGGTGTTATTGTGCGCGCCGTAAGCAGGCCTAATGCAGTGGACGAGTCGGGCAATAGCAAAACGGTAAAGCTGCTCGCGGTTATGCCCAACGACACTGACCCAAACGCGGTAGTGCGCTTAAAAGACAGTGATGTTAGACTTAGCGTGACGCCACTACCTTACGAATTAACAAGATAGTATTGATATTATATATCTTAGCACTAACTTATCTTACTTAACCAAAAGGATATTTATGCAAATAGCCGACAATCACGTAGTTACGCTTCACTATACCGTTAAAACTCAGGACGGAGACATTATTGATGAATCTCAGTCAACTGAGCCACTAGCATTTATTCAAGGCTCCAACTTTATGATAGCGGGCTTAGAAGACGCTTTATATGGCAAGCAAAAAAGCGAGAAGTTTGAAATAACTGTTGAGCCTGAGCAAGCTTACGGGCACCGTCAAGACGCATTGGTGCAGGCAGTACCTGCTAGTATGTTTGAAGGTATGGACATTGAAGTGGGCATGAGCTTTCGCGCCACTACCGACCAAGGTGAGCAGTCGGTCATAATAATCGATAAGACTGACGAGCACGTTACCGTAGACGGTAATCATCCATTGTCAAGCCTAACACTTACCTTTGATGTAAGCATTGAAGATGTGCGAGAAGCCAGCGCCGAGGAACTCGAGCATGGACACGTGCACGGTGCCGGTGGACACGATCACTAAGGCTTAAAATACTTGGGCTGCTTTTTATCTGCCAAGCAGTTGTTAAGCGCCCCTTGCTATTGATTTATTAAGTTTATCCTAGCGCATCAGCGCCCTCTTCACCGGTGCGGATCCTGATAGTACGCAACACATCAGACACAAATATTTTGCCATCGCCAATTTTGCCTGTTTTAGCCACCTCAATAATACTTTCTACTACCAAGTCAACAATATCGTCATTAACCACCACCTCAATTTTTACCTTAGGTAAAAAATCTACCTGATATTCGGCCCCTCTATACAGCTCCTGATGGCCTTTTTGGCGACCGAAACCTTTCACCTCAGTGATAGTCAAACCTGACACCCCAGCATCTGCAAGGGCCTCTCTTACATCATCAAGTTTGAAAGGTTTAATTATCGCTTCTATCTTCTTCATTATATATTACTCGTTGTCGTAAATAGTCGGAATAGGAATTCGTTTATGCTGCGTTTTAGTATAGATGTTTATTAAACGCTCGTCACTGCTCTTGTCTTGGCTTTTACCTTCTAAAAAGTCATCAATTTGATTATATGTAAGCCCAAGTGACGCTTCGTCAGTTAACTGCGGCTGCAAAGATTCTAAGTCAGCGGTTGGCGCTTTTGTAATAACGTGCTCTGGTGCGCCTAAAAATGCAGATATTTGTCTCACCTGACGTTTGTTTAGGCCAAACAGCGGTGCTAAATCACAGGCGCCATCGCCGTACTTCGTATAAAACCCCGTAATATTCTCGGCTGAATGATCGGTACCTAGCACTAAACCTTTGCTTAAGCCTGCAATATCGTACTGTATGGCCATACGCGTGCGCGCTTTAGCGTTGCCCTTTACGAAATCGTCTAACGCGCTAGTAATATCGTTATTGTTAAAAGCCGACGAGGCTTGCAGTGCGTCACGCGCTGCACTATGAATAGCGTCGGCACCCTCTTTTACGTTCGCCGTTACAGAAAGACTTGGCGCTATAAAATCTAAACTGGCTTGGGCGTCGGCTTCATCAGCTTGGCTTGAATAAGGCAGTCTTACTGCAATAAAACGATATTGCGCAGCTACTTGGCCTACTTCTTCATTTAAAGCATTAACCGCTAATTGCGCTAAACGGCCTAGTAGGCAAGAGTCTATACCACCGCTAATGCCCAGTATTAAAGATTTCATACCAGAATCGAGTAGCTGCTGTTTAATGAAATTAACCCTGCGGTTCACCTCAAAACTAGGGTCTATGCTAGGAAGCACTCTCATTTCATCAATAATATTCTGTTTTAACACTGTAGGCTCCGTTCAATATTTATGCTATACGGTGGATAATTTGTAAGTCAGGATTTGCAGACCAGTACTACAACAAAGTCTAAACTTTAACATGCTATTGTATAGCTGCATACGCATCCATTGCTCTTCATATTATATAGTTTACGCGTATTAATTAGGAGTAGTGAAGTGAATTTTAGTGTAAGAGTGGTTAAAACGTTAACAATGCGTGACGGTAAGTCGCCTTTGACAACATGCGAGTCAAAGCAAAAGGCTTGGCGCTGTTGAAGATACTGATGGAAACGAGCTTAGCTGTAGCTAACGTTTTTAGTTTATATTTTGTTCTATGTTTACTATCACAAAGACCAGTATTTAATTAAATAAATACGGTTAAGCTTTTATCTCACACTTTATATAAGATGGGATTAACAGCTTGTGGTAAAAAAAACAGATCTTGACAGCGGTTTCACACTGCTTGAACTACTCGTTAGCATCGCTTTATTTTACATAGTATTAGGCATTGCTGCGCCAAGCGCTAAAAGAATTATCGATGTGCACAAAATTGCTGCCGATATAAATCACACCAACGCGATCATTCGATATGCTAGGACCTATGCCATAAGTCATTATCAAACAAGCAAAGTGTGCCCTGCTTTTGATCACACTACCTGTTCTACAGACTGGGCGCAGCCGTTAATTGTATTTGCTGATAGCAATAGTAATAACCTTCGCGATGCTGATGAGCCTCTGCTTGCGGCGCGCGCTGCCCTGCGTTCGCAGCACAAAATGAAAGGACCGAAATCACCGATACAGTTTTACGAAAGCGGTGAAAACGCTTCGCCTGCCAGTTTAACGCTGTGCCCTGTGTCTAATGATAATACACTGGCAAGAGCATTATATGTGAGTTTACAGGGCCGTATTAGACTCAGTATAGATCACAATAAAGACGGTATTCATGAACGGGTTAAAAGAGTAAATTTAGTCTGTACTTCATTTTGAGCACTCGTTCATCATTGCTTTATAGGGCTTTGCATTTCCCACTGACAAGTTTGATATGGGTGCACGAACCTGAACCGCGCTGAGAGTTTTTATAGGTTTAATATGCAGATCTTGCACTGTATGGGCAGGATCTGCCGTTTGCTGATATATACAAGCTTGTTCAAATTCAAGGCCACAGTAGCTTAGTACTTGGCTTATTAGCGTTTCAGGTTGCTGCACTAGGTCTTCATAATGCAGCCTGTATATTTCGCTACCAAAGGCTTTATGCCAAAAGGCCATTAGGCTTTGATAAAAACCGTGATACACATTTAACTGCGACAAATCACAAAAATAGGGTTCGTTGCTGGCAAAATGATGTCTGAAAATAGACAAGGCGACGTCGTCAAAATTACGGCTTAAGTGAATAATTTTGGCATCAGGGAAAACGCGTTTAATAAGCCCTATTGACTGAAAATTTGCCGGCAATTTGTCGATTATATAAGGGGCGGTTAACTGGCGTTTTTTAATGGCACTGTTATAAATAGCCCGTGCGTTTTTAAGCAGCGTATCGTTTTCGCAAGAGTCTTGTAATAATGCGCTCATAAAGAGTGGATATGGCTGCTTGAAATGCTGAGTAAAATAGCGCGCAAGCTGTTCGCTGATGATAGTTGTCTCTGCCACACTTTCTATGGCCGAATGTTTACTTAGTAGCGTTTCAAGAAGTGTTGAGCCCGTTCTGGGTAAGCCAATTATAAATATAAGGATTGGCCCTTCTACATTCGCATTATTATTATGTTCAAGGCGTTTGTTATGTTGGGTAAACGGGCTATGAACACTTTTTATTTGACCAAAAAAGGTCGCAAGATCTTGGGTATCAAAATTAGCCTGCATGCGCTGAATATTGTTCGCTTGCTGCCATTGCATAAAAGCTTTTTCTGTTTGGCCTAAATGATGAAACACTTCACCAATTCCATAATGTAAAAGCATCGCTTGAGGTGAATTTTTAGGCTGGCTTTCTAATAACTTTATAAGCTGATCTGCGCTGCTGCTGCAGTGCATGCTGGCATCAAGCTTAAGCATTAAAAGCCAAGCATAGGCGAGTAATTGCACCATTTTTGAAGACGACTCACAAAGCGCAATGCAGCGTTTACAATATTCTTTAGCTTTGGTGAATTGGCCGGTTTCACTGCAGTGTAGGGCCGCTTTATATAAAACTTCAGGACTTTGCCTAAATTGCGCTAACATAAAATTATTTAAGGTAGTTACGTCTGCATGCGCATTCACGGCTTCAAAAGTATCCATTAAGCTAAATATGGGCCTGTAATCCTGCGGCATTCTTTGGCAAGCCTGAGACAGGTGAGAAATAGCCCGATCAAACTCTTCTACAATGCTATAAAGTTCACCTAAGACCAAGTGAATCTGGCCATTATGAGGATAGACCTGAAGCAGCGACCTTAATATTTTATGCGCTTGGCCATAGTCTTTTTTTTCCACGCAGTGCTGCGCTTTTTCAAGCGCGTGTTGCGCTTCTTTGGGCAAGTTTAGTTCATTCATATAAGAGCGGCTTTATCCTTGGCTCATAACATAAAAAAGCCCTGCGGCGGCGTTCTAAACTAAACGCACCACAAGGCTTAATGTGTGAAGTGCAAAGGTGATGTTGCCGATGCACTTTTAGTCTTTTATTTCATACAACTTTTTACAAAACGCTAACACTTAAAAGTTATACGTTGCCTGAACATAATAATAACCGCCATTGATACCAAATGGAGAGGTTTCGTAAAACACACCACCCCAGTTATTATTGGGAATACCTTGAGCCGCTGGAATATTAATACGCTCAGCATCTTGGTCGAAGATGTTTTGTGCGCCGGCCGTTAAAGTAATTGAATCATTCACGAAGTAACTCGCTTCAAAATCTACCGTAACTGCTGAAGATGCTGTGATTGCCGTGGCATCAAAGTCGACGTGAACACCTTGGTATTCGCCAAAGTAATTCACGCGTGTAAAGAATGAGAAGTCATCCATACTTTGCGACCACGTGGCGGTAGCGCGATGATTGGGTAAATCTTCTTCTAAACGTTTTACTTTGAAAGCACCGGTAATCTCAGAGAAACGGGTAACCTCGGTTTCATTCCAATTATACGCTACGCTAAATCTCGAACTGCCGCCCATAAGCTCAGTAGAATAGTTTGCTACTATGTCTAAGCCTTGGGTAGTAGTGTCAAAGTCGTTGGTAAAGAAGCTGACTTGGGCAAGGCCGTCTGAGTTGGGAACACCGGCGGCTTTTAAGGTAGCCTTGTTTTGTTCTGTTAAATCGATTTTATTCGACTGCGAAATACGATCATCAACGTCAATATTGTAAAAGTCTAGCGTAATGAAAACATCACCCGCACTGTAAACTGCGCCCAAGGTATAGCTTACTGACTCTTCTGGTGTAAGCTCTGTACCGCCTAACTCAACCGAGATTGGGTTAGTCGGCGGCAGCAGTGCCGAGTCAACTAATACGCCACTGCTCAGGTTAGTTTGCACGTTACTTACGTTAGCTTGACCAACGGTAGGCGCTCTAAAGCCGGTGCTCACTGAGCCTCGAAACGATAAGTCGTCGCTAGCGTGGAACTGACCGCTTACTTTAAAGTTAGCCGTTGAACCAAAGGTGTCATAGTCTTCATAGCGAACGGCTAAGCCCATTAACAATGCTTCACTAAAAGGTATTTCAGCGTCGCCGTAAACGGCGTAACTGCGCCTTGTTGATACACCTTGGTCTGAAGGCTTAAAGCCAGGGAAACCGTTTGACCCAATACTGAAACCTTGGTTAAACAGAGGACCGACCTCAAAGGATGCTTGGTCGCCTGAAATAACCTCAAAGCTTTCTTCTCGCCATTCCAAACCACCGGCAATGTTTGCCAAATCATCTAAGCCAATATCGACTAACTTAGCCATATCATAGTTAATGGTTTTTTCTAGCTGGATGTACTTACCTGGTGCAAACTCTCGGGGGGTATCAGGGCCTAATGAAGAGTTGAGTGTGTCAAAAATCAAAAACTGCGATTCACTTCGACCTACACCGCCGCTTAAATCAAATAACCAACCGTCAACAAAACCACCGTTAAATTCGCCTTTAGTCCCCATGGTTATTGAAGTATCGGTGATGTTTCCGCCAAAGTTAGGGGTAAACCCGCCTGGTAAATTTTGGTTATGTGCAAAACAATTTGCAGCCGTTAATTGACCCAAGGCCAGTTCGTTAGGTAGACCGTTTGCACCAAGTTCCACCACAGGGCAGTTTAATTGCTGCGACAAACCGTCAAGTGAACCGACCAAAATAGTTGCGGGGGCCGCATCCCATGCTGCTTGTCCCGTTGGATTGTCATTACCGGGACGGTAAGCGGGGCTGCCATCAACATTTCTGACAATTCCGCCATATACACCTGGTCGTGTGGTTGGGCTACGGTAGTAGAAACCACCGCGTACGTCACGCTCAGAATAGTTACCAAACATGTAAAATTCTTTATCGTTGCCTAGGTCTAAACCAACGTTACCAAAAATAGTGATGTCGTCATTTATTTCAGGTGAACCCCAAATTTGGGCAGGATTAGCAAGCTCTAAACCCGCTGCGGCGAACTCTGTTGCATCAGCTCGCTGCACACTTCGGCTGGTAGCATCGGAGTTTTTATACTGAAAGCTTAAATTAGCAAAACCATTGTCGGTAAACGGCAAACCAACGTTACCTGACACCTGCGTAGTAGCGCCATCACCTTCGTAATGTTCGCCTTGGCGTACTGAAAGAGAGCCGCCATCGTTGTCATCTTTTAATACAAAGTTCAATACACCGGCAATAGCATCCGAGCCGTATTGTGCAGCGGCGCCGTCGCGCAGTACTTCAACTTGCTTAAGTGCGATGCTTGGAATCACGCTAATATCGGGGCCTTGAGCGCCGTCGTTTATGCCGCCGCCAAGGAAGGTTATAACCGACGAGCGATGGCGACGTTTGCCGTTGAGTAACACCAGCGTGCTGTCTGCTGATAAACCCCGTAAAGTCGCAGGGCGTATTAAGGTAGCACCATCACTGATGGGCATGTCGTGAACATTAAACGAAGGAACCGAGCCCTTAAGAATACTTAGCATGTCAGTGTTACCTGACTTAGACAACTCATCTGCGCCAATAATATCGATAGGTACGGGTGAGTCTGCTACTGAGCGTGGTGCTGCGCGGCTGCCGACAACGGCAATTTTTTCGACGTTGTCAATGTTTCGAGCCTGCTGTGCTAGAACGGGCATGGAGAGCATTAGACCTGCGGCAGCTGAAGCTGCAATGCCGATACGCACGCTGGTGCATAAAGATGAAAGTTTCTTTTGCATGGTTCTTCCTATGAGTGTGTAAATAGTATGTATTAATTATTTTATAAATGACTTTAGGGTAAAAAAGCCACTGTGAGCGCTCATAATTTGGCGACACAAAATAATATATACAGTTCTTTTTCTTAATTATCAATAAAATTAGAAAATAACGCTAGACACTTGTGTTTTTTTATGACTAAAGTATAAATTTTAAGTGATATTTGTAGGAGGCCTTGCTAGTCTGTGCGTAGCAAATTTTTAATGCCCAGATGCGAGATAAAAGAGTCATTAATGGTAGGACCAACAAAAATGCGCTAGGTCAATACTAACAACGCCAACAGTACTCGCTCAAAGCAAGTGCTCCATCCGCGTTTACGTCCCATCCTTTACGTCCATCATTATATAAGAATAGATCACCGTTGCCCGCTACCAAAGAGCCCACGACCGGCGTCGCCTTTAGCATATAGGACTGGCCGTTAGTACTTACGCTGTAAATTGAAAGCGTGTATTTTTTGTTGTCAGCGGGTTCAGAAGCAGGCGAATAAGTCGCAAATATCGCAGGGACACCTGTGTCGCCGCTCGATACTGCAGCGCCTTTATAACTGAAGTTAGACGCACTATGTCTTTCCATGGCGCTGGCAAGACCCATTAAGTCAGCTTGTGCAGCGCCGCGTGCACTGCTAACAACCATGCCTTGATAGCTAGGATAAGCAATGGCAGAAAAAATGCCTATTATGGCCATTACTATCATTAGCTCTATTAAGGTGAAGCCTCTGGTTTTGGCTGTTAACATTACTTTTTCCTTAAATGTGTTGTGATGATTGAAATAGTCGTTGAGCGACTATCTCAGCCTTGTTTACGCCTTACGGCTTTTCAATTTCTGTTGTCCAAGTGTCTTTTTGCACGCGCTCAAAACGTCCATATATGTTTTGCGCTAGGCATTCAAAAGCGCTGCCACAAGCGACTTCATTGCCATTTTCATCAATTTCTATTACCGCTGAAACACATTGTGCTCCCAAACAAACAACGGGCTGCGCAATATTTTCAATCAAAATTTTAGTATCGGGCGCAATACCAGTTTGGGCAATTTGTGCAAATCGATCCAGTGGTTCTTTTTCGTTGTTTCGATTAATGTCTGCTACTGCATTTCCATTTAGCATATTGACTAAATGCGCACGGCTGTTGCCGGTAGGCGGAGCACACAAACTATCACTCGCAGAAGCGGGTAAGTAAGTAGTAAAAAATATCTTATAATCGAGAATTAATGGTGATGCCAATACCTTTTCACCGCCGCTGTTTAAGCGAATTCTCCAACCACTCTTTTCTAATAAGGCTTTTGCTTCGATTTCGCGTTCCTGTGAATTACTTGAGGTTAATAGATGATCGGTCGCATCATACAAATTTTCTTGTGTAAACGCTGAGCTAGGTAATAAGAACTTACCTTCGTCTTCGGTATTAAACATACCGGTGTCTTTTATCAGATAAAATTCATCTTCAATTACCGTGTCTAAAGGATTCGCTCTAAATCCTGAGCCAATCGCCACCGCATAGTATTGTTCTTCGCCCAATGTTATTTCAGACACATCGGGGCCGTAATAAAAACGTCTATTTTCTTGCGCAGTATCGCCTGAAAAACTAGCCAACAATCCACCACTTACCAGCTCGTTTTTATTTTTGCCATTATATATGTCAAGCCGAAATAATTGTCCGCCCATATCTGCAACGTATATATGATCTGCCAGCCCGTCGTTGTTGCGGTCAATCGCTGACACTCTAGCGGGAATACTATATTTCATATCATCAAGGATAAGATCAGCGTTCTCGTTACTGGCAGACCACAGCAGGCTGCCATCATTAGCGTCAATAATGAATACGCTATTGCCAACGCTGTCTTGTGAGCGCTCTTTTTTTTCGTCTTGATCCTCATCGTAGCCGCCACCAATAATCATAACGTCTTTAACATCGTCAGTTATTTTAATCTTGGTTAATATAGGACGCGACCAGCTTTGCCCTAAATTTTCAAATTCACCTTCACCTTCACCGCCGTTTATAGTGAATTTCAATTTAGGATCCATTTTTGCGGTAACGTCAAATACATAGTAATTATTACCGCCTCGGCGCATGCCTAAATACAAGTAGATTTTTTCACCCACGTTGCGCACCACTAAATCACCGTCTAAACCATACTTGTGACTGAAGGAAGAGCCATCGCTATAGAAATCATGTAGGTTAGAGAGTAACTCTTTGGGTGCTATAGCGAAGTTTTCACTGCCGTCTTGTGCATCTATAGAATGCAAGAAGCCGTGATTAGTAGAAACGAACACCGCACTGTCGGTATCTGAGTAGTTAATAATGACTGGTTGTGAGTGAATGGGATCTCCCATTTGTAAGCGCACGTCGCTGGTGGAACCGTCATTGTCATCATCAAACACGTCTACCCCACGCGCCCACTTTAATACTTGCGTTCTTAGCAGTTGTGCATCGCTCATGGTATTAATGGCAAGATCTTGAACGCTTATATTGACGTTACTTTCATTCAATTTATTCGAATTTTTAAATATTCTCTCGGTTGTATCTTCAAAGAAATATATATTTCGTACAAGATCTAGCTTACTAGCCGCACCGCCTTCACGCACATCATTGCCATCGGCAAGTGTAGACCAGAAGCTATGACTGTTTTCTGCAAAGAAACCGCTTGCAGGATTAACCGCATTGAGACCATTTTTATCTAATATTTTATCGCCTTTAATACGGTATTTTTTTAAGTTTCCAGGCCAAAGAGTCCCTTCACCAGGCTTGAACAAAGCAAAATATAGTTCGTCGTGGTGAGACAGGCGATTTAATTGGTTTACCGCAACGCCGGGGGAGACGAAGGTCGTGTTAACGTCTTTTACCTGGCGCAAAATAGTCTCAAAAGCAGCCAATAACTTTTCGCTGTCGTCAGCCTGATAGAAACCGCCGCCGCTTTGTAGGGCTAATTTATTCAAAAAACTGTCAGCATTTGCATTCGTAGCAAAGCCAATTGTATGGGTAACCACGCGCGCATTAATAACGGAGTCGTTGGGATCGCTTATATTTTTTACTAACGCTACACCGCACTTCTCATCTGTGTCACCACCAGCGCACCTTTTACCTAGCAAGCTTTCAATCTTACCGATAGCCGTATTACCAGCAGCTTCACCATCAGACAGCAGCACAATATGGTTATTCGTTTGACAGATTAAATCTTCAATAGGCGAAATGTAGCGCGCGCCGGCAGGTATATACTCTTCGCGGCAGTTCTCATTACTTAAATCATTCTCATCACATCCAGCCGGCAGAACCGAATTTTCGCCCACATAAGATTCTCTGTGACTCACTCGGGTACTTCTTTGCATTCTGCCTCGTTCGTTATATCTTGAAACACCTCGTTTGGGTTTGTAGTCAACGTCAAGTCCACCAAAATACAGCGCCGCTTCATAAAGCGTGCCGACTATTGGGGTGGTTCCAGCAGTACTCAATTGGTTAACTTTACTGATTAAATGATCTCTTACCGTAGAGACGGTCTCGGGTGTTGCATTACCCTCAAACTCTATCACTAAGCTAACCGCATCCGATTGTTTCCCCCTAGCGGTAAAAGCACCACGGCTGTCATTACTAAAATCTGACATAATTAGCATCAATTCGTTGTTAGCAGTCCAGCCTGCTCTATCCACTATTTCTTGAACAATATTAGTGATTGATGGAGACTGATACACGCCGTTTTTTTCAAAACGCTGAATATTGGTCCAGCTAACAGAGGCCGATGTCTTCGGCGTTTTTTTAAGGCGATAATCGCTATGCGTAGAAAAATTAACTGGATTGTCCAGCGCCGCGCCATGAATAGCCATTCTAGCGTTAGATCCATTGCGGTTTTGAAAAGCGGTAAACTCTAAGTATGCGTTCGTTATGGTAGAACCAGCCGGCACTTTTAAATCGTTAAATAGTACTGCTGTGTATGCATTTGAATTTGAGTGAAATGACAATTCATCACCAGTATTTGCTTTGCCATTGTGACGCTCCTCTGCATTGTCGCTTTGTTTTTGTACTTGATACACCAAGCTATCACGAGTACAGCCAGTTGCCGTGTTTTCGTCAAAGGTAATTACAAGCTCAGCTGCACTGGAGTCTGCGTGCTCACTTGTGTAAATTTGCCTGTTAGCCCCAGCGGTGGGATCCAATGTTTTTACAATAAGCGCCAGATTGTTATTACCACACCAGTCAGAGCGATTTACTATTTCTTGAATAATTGGCGTTAAATCAGGCGTTCTAAGGGTTTCGCCATCACTTGGGAATTGATTGCCTTCGTTCCAAATTATTTCTTCATCGCTTGTTGGACGATCAGAAATATTATTTAAACCTGTCGAGAATTCAACAGCATTGCCCACCGCTTCACCTTTAATTATGAAGGCTGTTGCACTGTTGTCTATGCGCGCTGATGTAAAGCGTAAAAATGCACTTGTAATGATGGCTGAACGCGGAATTTTCACATTTTGATATCTAAAACCAGAATAAATCGTTTCTGTCCCCTGAGCAATAGCGTTTATGGTGGCGCCGTCTGTTACGGTTTGTCCGATTTGACGGGCATCATCTTGGCCATCGATAATAGATAAAATTATTTGCGGGGCAATAGATGAGTCAATATCTCGGACAGGAAATAAAATGGGCCCGCCCTCATTCTGAAAATGCATTAGGCCTGCATTAATGTTGGTGGCGCCACCAAGTACCACACGCAGAGCATCTTGTACTCTCTTCATGCGCGTAACGCCAACGCTGTCTCGACTGCCCATACTGCCTGACGTGTCCATGATAAACAGAACATTGGGTTTATAGGTGACCATTGAGTCACTTGAACCTACATAAATATCAAGATCATCGCCAAAGGCACTAAAACTGACCATGAAGCTAAGTGAACAAGCGATCAACGAGAGGCCTAATTTTTGCGTAAACATAAGTATTACCTCGTTAATTTGTTGCAGGTGCGAATACAGAAGCACTCAAAGTATTGGCTACCACGTAGCTACTGCCTTGTGTTTGGCCGCAGCCTCTGACAATGAATATATGGCAATTGATATTGCTACCGCCGATCACCTTACTTGAACCTCGACATGCTTGTTCGCGCACAAAAGCTGTTTTTGACCAGCTGTCTACTGGCGGGTTTTCACTGTAGCGTCCAGTAGCGGTATGTCTTGCATTAAAGTCTAGACCGTTTTTGGTAACGGCACGGTCAGTGCGATTAGTGTCAAAACAGCTCATTTGATCCGTGCCTAGATTAATTTGTGGCAGCTGTCTTGCTTCTGAAAGCGGGTCGGTAAGTACAGGATCTGTTAATACCGATTCGTCTTCTGATTCAAAAATTACTCCTGCAATTGCCGCTTCTGCAGCATTAAATGACACCGACTTACGCTCCATTGAACCGGCCATTTTGCCTTGTAAAAGACTGATAGACACAGACGACACGCCCAATATTGTGATTGAAAGCAATACCAATAAGGCGAATACCATCACCAAACCCTTTTGATTTTTCATACTCCTCCCCTAACAAAATTTCGCATATTTCTAAATGTTATCGTGGTTTCAAAGACCTTATAAAGTCCTTCGTCGGGCGCCGTCAGTAAATCTTCATTAAGTAGTTTAAAGGTCAGTTTTCTATCTAAGTTGATGTTGCCTTCTCCTTTCACTACAATTGCCATGCGTAAGCTAACCACTTGCTGTTTTGCATTGAAGGCATCACTTAGGCCCGACGCATCTATGTATCTAATGGGCAATGTTTCGCCATCGTTGCTTAAGGGGTCTGCCATTCCGTAGGTCACTTGAAAAGACAGTACGTTGTCTAATATTGTGTAAGCAGCATGGCCGTTGTGACCAGCAGCCGCTTTTTGACCGCGCAGTACACGTCCGTCAAAACCTCTGCATTTAAGCTTGCCTTGATCCACAAAGTATTCATTTACCACAAAAAACGCTTCATCCATGGCATAGCCTAGCGAAAAGCCTCGACAGTCTTTCGTAGCCTGCAGGCTAAGCACTAGAGTATCACTTGCGCCATCGCCTCCTTGTTCACTGCCAAGCGTTGTCCGGTTACTAAAATCACCGGGAATAGGAATAGGGTGATTACGCACAAAAGATTCTTCTTCAACAATATCTACGCTGTCGTTTAGGTGTGGGTCTAAAGCATTATATAAGCCCACCATAAGCAATTCGTAGCGCATTCTAGAGACGATAAAACGACCGCTTTCTTGGGTACTTGCCATTGCTCTGTTGAGCTCGCCGGTCATCGAATTACTGATAAGAATTTGCACGACGGCGCTGGAAATGACTAAGCCTAAAGCCAAGGAAATCATCACTTCAACCAGTGAAAATCCCTGTTGCTTGCTATTCACTTTGCCTAAGCCTTGCATTACAGTGCTACCTGTTTTACAACGCAGTCGAAGTCTGAGTTACCATCGTCATTACAGTTTGTATTTGATTTTTTGAAATCACCGCGCCAGCTTTGTACCGACCACTTAACCATTATTGTATGAATGGAACCTGCAGTACATGCGTGGATGTCTGTGGTGTCGCTGTCGTTACAGCTTACCTCAAGCGTGGCATTGGCATTTTCTCTGACCACGGAACATGACATTTGGTAAGCATCAAAAACAGCTAAATCGGCGGCAATGCACTCACCCGTTTGGCACTTAGGAATACCTGCAGGAATAGTTAAGCAATGGCATTCATAGGGAGGTGTTGATCCTACACAGGATAAATTCTTGAAATTATAAAAATTTTCATCGACATAATTATTATGAATAACGAATCCGTCGGTTACGCGTGAAGCCACCGTGGAGGCATATAAACGCTCTGTCATTTGCGCGCTGACCATAATCGCTTGGGTACGCGCTAATGCTTCTTTGTTGGCAAATGAACCAACAAACTGTAAAGAAGCGACACCGAGTAATCCTACGGACAAAATGACCAAGGTAACAAGCACCTCAATCATGCCTACGCCTTTTTGACGAGCTACGCTATTAAACTGCTGTGTCTGCCTGATTTCTATATTTCTCATAACGTAATAAAAAAGTTTGCGTGTAAAGGATATCGACACCTTATCAATTATCCACAAGATAAGGTTATTGTGAATGAGTGTAAGGTATTAAATTTAGATGAGAACTGGCCTTTTGGCCGGAATTGTCAGGCGTAATGTACTAATAAAAATAGAGTATAGATTATAGTGGAAGATGGATAACGTTATGTAAGCTCTCTTAGCACTGCACTATAGGGGAATAGATTTGTGCTTAGCAACATAGTATAAACGGCGCCTATTATGTAGTTTATTTGTAATGGGCGCTGTTTAAAAGGCAGGTATTTTCTTACGTGATCTGTTTAATACGCAGTTCTTTAGGCACAGCAAATTCGACATTTTCTGGTCGACCATCTCGTTCACTGGCTTTACTAGCGCCCCATTCAATTAGTTTGTCAATCACCCCTTGTACCAAGATCTCGGGTGCCGATGCGCCTGCTGTTACGCCAATGTGCAAGGCACCTTCAAGCCATTCTTTTTGAATGCAGTCTTTGTCGGCAATTAAAAAAGATTTAGCGCCTATTTTGTGGCCTAATTCTCTAAGCCTGTTTGAATTAGAGGAGTTTTGTGCGCCTACCACCAGCAATACGTCGCAGTCGTTGGCTAAGTCTCGCACTGCGTCTTGGCGGTTTTGGGTGGCATAGCAAATATCGTCTTTACGTGGGCCATCAATTTTTGGGAATTTTACGCGCAGGGCATCAATTACGTCTGCGGTATCGTCTACCGAAAGGGTTGTTTGGCTGCAATAGTAAAGCTTAGCTGGATTATTAACTTCAAGTTTCAAGACATCATCAATAGACTCGACCAAATAAATGCCGCCATCGGCGTTGCTATACTGCCCCATCGTACCTTCAACCTCAGGATGTCCCTGATGCCCAATAAGCACGCATTCTATGCCCTTCTTGCTTGCCCGCATTACTTCCATGTGCACTTTTGTTACTAGTGGACAAGTTGCATCAAACACTTTTAAACCGCGCATGGTGGCTTTGTTTCGAACCGCTTGTGATACACCGTGAGCAGAGAAGATCACAATGGCATTGTCGGGCACTTCAGTTAGCTCTTCCACAAAAATTGCGCCGCGATCTTTTAAACCATCCACGACAAACTTGTTGTGTACAACCTCATGGCGCACATAAATAGGCGGCTCAAATAATTCTAAGGCACGCTCTACAATTATAATTGCGCGGTCTACGCCGGCACAAAAACCGCGGGGATTGGCTAAATGAATTTGCATAGTTACCTCTTATTTAACATCAATTATTTCAACAGCAAATACCACCGTTTGTCCGGCCAATGGATGATTAAAATCAACCGTTACCGAATGCCCTGCTATGCTGCGGATAATACCTGGGAGCTCGCTGCCATCGGGCTGTGAAAACCCCATTATCATACCTTCGGATAACTCCATATCTGCTGTGAATTTAGTTTTATCAATGTAATAAATGTTGTCTGGATTGGGCATACCAAAGGCATCAGTGGGCTTTAAGGTAAATGACTTTTTATCGGCAACGGTTAAACCGCGCAAACATTCTTCAAAGTTGGGCGTTAAACTGCCGTCGCCCATTACCATCTTAGCCGGCTTGTTGCTCACACGTGTGCTGTCTGCTGCGGTGCCATCCTCAAGGGTTAAATCGAAGTGCAAAATAACTTGGCTGTTGTCACCTATTATTTTGCTATTATCTTGCGGTGTTGCTGTACTATTTGTCATCGACTTTATTTGCCTCTTTATTCTTGAACATATCTAAAATTAGTAGCCCCGCACCAATGAAAATGGCCGAGTCTGCTACGTTAAACGCAGGCCAATGATACGTGCCGTAGTAAAAATCTAAAAAATCGATTACATAGCCATGCATTATACGGTCAAATACGTTTCCTAGTGCACCGCCTAATATAAAGGAGAAGGCGACGGGCAGCAAAAGCTGCTCTTTTGTGGTTTGCCGTAGCCACCACAGTATCAAAGCACTGACGGTTAACGCTACAGCCGATAGAAAATAAACTTGCCAGCCGCCTGCATCATATAAAAAACTAAACGCTGCACCATAGTTATGTACATAGGTTAAATTGAAAAAACCCGTAATTTGTATCGATTCAAATAACGTCATGGTCTGAACAATTGCATACTTAGTCCACTGGTCTAGTATAAAAATAATCGCTGATATCCACAAAAAGCGCAGCCCCGTGGTCTTAAATAAATCAAGCATATTGGCGCGCTTCCCCGTTGCCGTCTACGTTTTCTATACATCTGTTACACAGTTGCGGGTGGGTAGGATCGCTTCCCACTTCTTTTTTGTGGTGCCAACAGCGTACGCATTTCTCATCCGCCAATTTTTCAACCAGCACAAACATGTGTTGATTTGGCGTGTCCAGTGCACCCAGTGGCTTTTGTGCTAAGTCTTTAACATGTGCCTCCGAGGTAATTAATACAAAACGAAGTTCATCTTCGAGTTTACTTAACAAATCGGCGGTTGGCGTATCTACATACAAAGTGACCTTGGCTTCTAGTGAACCCCCAATAAGCTTGCTAATGCGGGCTTTTTCTAAAGCGCTGTTTACGTCTGCTTTAACCAGCATTATTTGCTGCCAAAAAGTGTTGTCTAGTGTCTGCTTACTAACACTGGGTAAAGCGTCGTACCAGGTTTGGGTGAACACAAATTCCTCACGCTCACCAGGCATTACTTCCCATAATTCTTGAGCGGTAAAACTGGTGATAGGCGCCATCCAGCGCACTAGCGCCTCCATGATATGATAAAGTGCCGTTTGACAGGACCGTCGCGCAAGGCCGTCTGATTTGGCGGTGTATTGACGATCTTTGATAATGTCGAGGTAAAAACTACCCATATCAATTGAACAGAACTGCATAAGCGTTTGACAGACAATAAGCATATCGTATTGCTCATAGGCGTCTAAAATTTCTTTTTGTACTTGGCTTGTTCTTTCTACTGCCCACGCGTCTAGTGCTACCATGTCGTTGACCGCAACTAAATCGGTGGCTGGATTGAAGCCGTTGAGGTTAGACAATAGAAAACGGCAGGTGTTACGAATACGCCTGTAAGCGTCTGCAGAGCGTTTCAGTATTTCGTCACTTACCGTCATTTCACCGCGATAATCGGTAGAGGCAGCCCATAAGCGCAATATATCGGCGCCCAGCTTGTTGGTGACTTCTTGGGGCGCAATTACGTTGCCCACGGATTTCGACATCTTTTTACCGTTAGCGTCTACCGTAAAGCCGTGCGTTAATACTTGCTTATACGGTGCGTGGCCATGCATAGCAATAGAGCTGATAAGCGAAGACATAAACCAACCTCGGTGCTGGTCAGAACCCTCTAAATAGAGGTCTGCTGATGCTGGGATATCATCACGCTTGTCAACCACAAAATAGTGAGTAACACCTGAGTCAAACCATACGTCAAGAGTGTCGGTTACTTTTTCATACTCGCTGTTGTTGTCGCCCAGAAGCGCCTCATCGCGTAAATCCCACCATGCCTGAATGCCTTTTTCTTCCACCGCTTTTGCCACTGTTTCCATAATAGCTTGCGTATTTGGATGAATTTCACCAGTACTTACGTGCACGAATAAACAAATAGGCACGCCCCATGTACGTTGACGCGAAATGCACCAGTCGGGACGCCCTTCTACCATAGAGGTAATACGTTTTTCACCCCACGCGGGTATCCACTGGGTTTGTTTAATTTGCTCAAGAGAGGCTTTACGTAAGCCTTTCTTATCCATGCTGATGAACCACTGCGGGGTAGCTCTAAAAATAAGCGGCGTTTTATGTCGCCAGCAGTGTGGGTAACTATGTTCGTACTTAACGCACAGTACCAAAGCCTTATATTCTTTTAAAGCCTCAACAATTGACTGATTTGCTTTAAACACATGCTGGCCAGCAAACATAGGCGTGTCGTGTGTGTATACGCCATTTGGCCCCACCGGATTATAAACTTCTAAGCCATATTCTTTACCTACAATAAAATCTTCCACGCCGTGCGCAGGCGCTGTGTGCACACAGCCAGTACCTGATTCAGTGGTAACGTGATTGCCTAAAATAAGGGGCACAGTAATGCCAAGTAGAGGGTGTTTAACGCGCTGGTTTTCAAGCGCACTGCCGGTGCAGCGTGCCACTATGTTAACGTTTTGCGCTTGATAGCGCAGCGCACAATGCTCTACCAATTCCTGCGCAATTACTAAGCGCTGATTTAAGCCTTCAATTTTCATATCAACCAGTGCGTATACTAGCTCAGGATGTAAACTTATTGCGCGATTTGCTGGAATGGTCCAAGGAGTTGTTGTCCAAATAACGACTTTTGCAGCCAGACTCGTAAACACCGCCTCATCAAGACCAAATGACGCTGCCATTGCTTGAGTATTCGTTACCGCAAAGGAAACATCTATTGCCAAAGATACTTTGTCTTGGTATTCAACTTCAGCTTCCGCTAAAGCCGAGCCGCAATCGGTACACCAATGCACTGGCTTAAAGCCTTTTTCTAGATGACCAGAGTGTACGATTTTTGCCAAGGCGCGAATAATGTCGGCTTCGCTGCTAAAATCCATGGTTTTATAAGGGTTCTGCCAATCAGCCAGCACGCCTAGTCGCTGAAAATCGCGACTTTGTCCTTCAATTTGTTTTTGCGCATACTGCCTGCACTTTTCTCTAAACTGCGCTACGCTCACTTTTTTACCCGGTTTGCCAACTTTTTTCTCAACCATTAGCTCAATCGGCAAGCCATGACAGTCCCAGCCTGGCACATAAGGCGAATCGAAATCAGACAGTGTTTTTGATTTAACAATGATGTCTTTTAAAATTTTATTAACCGCATGACCAATGTGAATATCGCCATTAGCGTAAGGAGGACCGTCATGAAGAATAAAAGACTTTTTGCCTGATTTGGCTTGCCTAATTTTTTGGTAAAGATTTTGGCTGTCCCAGTGTTTTAACATTACAGGCTCGCGATTCGCCAAGTTACCGCGCATTGGAAAGGCCGTATCAGGCAAGTTTAGGGTCGCTTTATAGTCACTCATAGGGTGTGGTTTCCATTAAATCATCAATTGGCGAACAAGCATTTGGCCCGCGCTGCGTCTTTTTTTATTTGTACGGTGAGTTCCCCAAAATCTGAAAACTTTACCTCATTGCGTATCTTGCTGACAAACTCAACTCGTATATATTGGGAATACAAATCACCCGAAAAATCGAACAAGTGCGCTTCAAGCTGCATCTTTGTGCCATTTAAGGTAGGGCGATGCCCCACATTTGCAACGCCATTGTAAACATTGTCGTTATGTTTAACTTTTACCGCAAACACACCACTGACGGGCGATTTTGTTCGCTTTAGTAATATGTTTGCAGTGGGGAAGCCAATTTTTCTGCCGTTTTGTTCGCCGTGAACCACCGTGCCTGCTACCTCAAAGGGTCGCCCTAGCATTTGCGCGGCCAAAGTAAAATCGTCATTTCTTAGGGCATTGCGTATGGCGGTAGAACTGATTCGGTGGTCGTGCAGCCTAAAACTTTGGGTGCTAACAAGTTCAAAACCTTGTGCTTTGCTTTCTTGTGCCAACATCGTAAAATCACCACTTCGCCCAATGCCAAACCTGAAGTCGTCACCCACAACCAAAAACTTTACTCCTAGCTGCTTCACCAGCAAATTAGTGATGAAGTCGTGGGGCGACATACTGGAAAATTCTGCGCAAAAACGCACGCACAAGAGCCTATGAACGCCTAACTTTTCAAGCGCAATATATTTATCTCTTAACACAGACAAGCGCGCTGGCGCATGTTCAGGCGCAAACAGCTCTTCAGGCTGTGGCTCAAATACCATCACCACTGCAGGTAAGTTTAACAGTTTAGCCTTTTGCAATACACTTTCAAGTACCGCCTGATGGCCTAAGTGTACACCGTCAAATTTACCAATGGTTAGCACGCAACCATTATGCTGCGCCCGGATATTATGTAGACCTCTGATTAATTCCAAACTATTTCGCTACTTTTTTATGAAACAACAAAGCCAGAGATTATAAACGATGAGCACATTAATGTCAGTGCCTTAACGCGATTAAAAGTGCTTACTTTACGTAACTGCGCTGCTATTTTTTAACTTTCTTACCAATTAACTGATGAGGCCGTACCCCTAAGATCAAAATGCTGATGGCATAACAAATTATGCCTATTGCGATACAATAGCACAAATATTCTACACGCTGGCTGAATGAGCTTTGTACCCACGCCAGATTTGCCGAATAAGCAAACACCGCTATTACCATAACAACAGTGGCAAGGGTAATTTTGGCTAGAAACCACCAAGTGTCTTTTGAGATCCTGTACACCTCTAAAAAAGATAGACGTCGGTATAGTAAAACCGCGTTCATAATACCTGAAATAGACGTGGCTAAGGCTAAACCGACGTAACCAAGAGGAATGGCCAATATTAAGTTAAGCACCATGTTTATCGCCATGGTAATAATACCGTATTTAACCGGCGTTTTAGTGTCTTGCCTAGAGTAAAAAGCGGGTGCAAAAATCTTAACTAACATAAAGCCAAACAGGCCTATCGCGTAAGCCATTAAACTGAGCGAGGCCATGTGTGCGGTGTCTACACTGAAAGCACCCCGCTGGAAAATCACCAGCATTAGCGGCATTGCAAGGACCATAAGTGCAGCACCTGCGGGAATACCTAGCATGGCAACAATACGAAAAGCCCAGTCTATATTTTTTGAGAATGCCTGCTTGTCTTTACTTACATGGTTTCTTGACAGCGTGGGTAAAATCACTGTAGCGATAGCGATACCAAAAAGCCCTAAAGGAAACTCAAGCAAACGGTCGGAATAGTATAGCCAGCTAATCGACCCTGTTTGTAAGAAACTCGCTATTACAGTGTCAAGGAGTAAGTTAATTTGGCTCACCGATACACCAAAAAGTGCGGGTATCATGAGTGTGCGCACTTTTACCACGCCTGGATCAGACCAGCCCCATTTGGGTCTAACCAGCAGTCCGGCTCTGTATAAAAAAGGAAGTTGAAAAAACAACTGAACCACGCCGCCAATAAACACACCCCACGCCAGCGCATATGCGCCCAGAGACAAATGAGGCGTTAGAAAGTATGCGCAGGCAATAATAGAAACATTTAGCAACACCGGCGTAAAAGCAGCAACGGCAAACTTGCCCATAGTGTTTAAGATAGCGCCGGCAAACCCTGTTAGCGAAATAAAAAATATATATGGAAAGGTTATTTTTAAAAGGGTTGACGCTAGTTCAAACTTTTCTCCCCCAGGCTCTTCATTTAAATAATCAATAAACCAACCTGCACCAAATATGGCGGCTAACAGGGGTGAGGCGACCACACCAACAATGGCCGTAAAAAAAACGATAGCACCGAGTGTACCCGACACTTTTGCAACAAAGTCTTTTAACTTTGCGTTGTCATCTTGTGCATTAACTTCTGTTAAAACAGGTATAAACGCTTGAGCGAAGGCGCCTTCGGCAAATAGGCGACGTAAAAAATTGGGAATTTTATTCGCGAATAAAAACACATCAGCGCTTGCGCTCGCGCCCAACAGATTAGCCACCACAACGTCTCGCACTAGCCCTAGCACTCTGGACAATAGCGTCATTGCGCTGACGATAACGCCGGCCTTTATTAGTTTGTCAGGCATAGAGCACTCTTGAAGAAACACACATGGAATATTGTATTAAACCCATACACTGTTGGGGAGTATAATACGACGGTATTAATGTAGTATAACTGTATTGTTGATAAGTTTGCTGTGTCTTGAGGTTTTTTTGTTTTTATCCTCTATAAGCGTTGACAAATATCGAAATAACTTAGATAATCCGCACCCTCAATTTTGACATGAATATTTTAGGAGTTTCCCCCTTGGCTAACATTAAGTCCGCTAAGAAACGTGCAATTCAAGCCGAGACGCGCCGCCAGCATAATGCAAGCCGCCGCTCCATGACACGCACTAGCATCAAAAAAATCATTGCCGCTATAACCGCTGGTAACAAAGAAGAAGCACAGGTAGCTTTCACAGCCGCTGTTCCTGTTCTCGACAGAATGGCGACAAAGGGTCTTATTCATAAGAATAAAGCAGCCCGTCATAAATCTCGCTTGAATGCACAAATTAAGGCTATGGCCTAGTTTAATAGCCCTCACGGGTATTTAAACACAGATTACAAAGGCTTCTAGTCAATTAGAAGCCTTTTTTTTAAGCTCAAGTTTGCCTTTTTGCGTATACCCCTTATATGTCTTAATTAACATAAGAGTTGTTTGATGATCAAGTATGTTTTTGTACTGCCACTTACCCTTAGTTTCATCTGGTTTTTGTATCTTCAGTATAATAACTATTCGTTTAAGCAAGGTAGGAGAGGCTATGTGTATATAGCGGTTGTTAGCGCTTTCATAGTAGGGTTTTTCAGTATTGTGTGGCTGATAACGCGGTCGTAACACGATCCATTAATATTAAAAAACCCGCTTTTGCGGGTTTCTTATTTTCAGTGATACAGTAGCGTTTCTTATTGAGTCACCAAAGTAAGATCGGCACCAACTCGCAGCGCCGCAACGAAATTTTCATAAGTTTGCTGACCTTGCATACTAACTAACCTTTGCGCAATAGTAGCTTGCATGCTCTCGTCTGTTTGCGAGGCTATATTAACCAACGACAATACCACTAGACCAACGCTGTTATCAAACACTGACACTACTTTACTGTTAACACCTTGAGTAGGCCCTAGTTCAAAAATAGCATTCACCATTGGCACCGGCAGTTCGTTTGAACTACGCGCTAAGCCTACATGCGTCGACCATGACAATGCGTGTTTAGCTAAGAGAGGGCTAATATCTTCATCATTCAACATAGCAGTTTGAATATCTAGTGCATAGACCAGCGCCTGCTGCTGCGCCTTTTGGGTCTTGAGTAAGCCCTCTATTTGCTGACTAACTTCACCGAGCGAACGCGTGCGCTTAGATTTATGCTCGGCAACTCTGGCAACCATCACTAATTCATCACTAAGCTCTAATAAATCACTGTTTACTCGGTCAATTACTAATTCACCAGAAAAAGCAATGTCATTTAATTGGGGGTAGTCAACACCCTGGGGTAGTTGGTTTTCCTCAAAAAAACCAGTTTCTATAACAGGTCGGTTAATGGCTTTTGCGACCGCTTCTAAGGAATCTGGCTCCTCAAATGCTAAACGCGCCATTTCTTGCTGCAGTGCAAAGAATTCATCAGTTGCTTTTGTTAAGCGTAAATCGCCCTCAATACGCGCGCTAGCCTGAGACAATGGTGTAACAATAGAAGGCGAGTACTGGGTAAGTTTTATAATGTGTAGACCAAAGTCGGTTTCAACAATCACAGATATATCACCCACCGCGTTTAAAGCGTAGGCAGCATCGCCAAACTCACCTTCGTAATCGCTAGGACTAATTTGACCTAAGTCACCACCTTCCTCAGCACTTATAATGTCATCAGAATTCTCTTGCGCAAGTGTTGCAAAATCTTCACCATTACGCAGTTGTTCTAAGACTGCCTGCGCACGAGTTCTGGCTAATTCAATGTCGTCTCCTGCCTCAAACAAAATATGCGATACGCTGCGCGTTTCTTGGCTTGCGAACAAACGGGTATTGTCAGCGTAATATTGGGCTATTTCTTCTTGGCTCACTTCCATTTGCGGACTTAAGTCCGCTACCGATAACGTTACGTAGGCGAGTTTAACCTGCTCTTGAGTATCAAATCTTGAAAGATTTGCATCGTAATATACCTGAACCTCTTCACTTGTTAGTTCTATGGATTCTTGATATTTCGCTAAATCTATTTGTAAGCTTTTCGCGTCGCGCGTTTGCCCCTGAAGCGCTAGCAAATTAGATATTTGATGCTGCAAACTAAAGTTAGACCCGTTAATAGCCTGAACCAACTGCTGGCGGGTCATTTGGTCGCGCATATACTCAGCAAATTGAGTAGGTGTATAGCCTGCACGGCCTAGTGTATTTAGATAAATGGTGTTGTCAAAAGCCCCAGCTACTTGAAACTCGGGTAGCATTGTAATTGCTTTCTTAATTTCACTGTCCCCAACGCGTAGGCCCAACGATTTAGCCTTTTGGGTAACCAGCTCATCATTAATGAGCTGTTGCAATATGTCATTGCGAAATTGAGTAACGTAAGTTTCACTGGCGAATAAAGAATTAACCGCGTCACCAAACTGGCTTTCAAGTCGTGCGCGCTCATTGTTATAGGCAATATCTAGAGCGCCTGCGGGTATTTCTTCACCATTTACTATTGCCACTGCATTCGTATTATCAGAAGAAATGTAGCTTCCCACACCAGTGAACACGAAGCTAACGACTATTAGCGCAATAATTCCTATCGCCCAAGGACCTTGAATGCCCTCACGAATATTTTGTAACATGTTTAACAACAACCTTTTGTTAGCAAGAAGAAGCCGTCCTAACCGTTGGCGCCTACTTTATTAGTTAAATATTTAACTGTAGATTATACCGACCCTTTTCTGGATACGCGAGTAAAACCCGTTTTAAGTCATAATAACTTGACTATTAGCAAGCAACAGACGTAAAAAAGGCGATGAATTTTCATCGCCTTTACGCAGTGTATAACGCTTTACTAATTAGTTGCATGCGTCTTTTAGTGCTTTACCTGCTTTGAATGCTGGTACTTTTGCAGCCGCTATTTGTATAGTGGCGCCCGTTTGAGGATTACGCCCACTGCGAGCAGCACGGTCGCGGACGGCAAAAGTGCCAAAACCTACAAGCGCAACTTGATCACCATCTTTAAGCGCTGTGGTTACAGTATCGGTAAATGCATCTAATGCACGACCAGCGGCTGCTTTAGAAATATCTGCAGCTTCAGCGATTTCATCAACTAGTTGAGTTTTGTTCACAATATGCTCCCCTTCATTTATTTTTATAATATATTATCTTAACAGAATGTGTAGCCAACTCTGAGAATCATTCTTCGTTTTATGAACAATGGCTGCCTAGAGCTTAGCCAGTTTAATGATCGTTAAATCGTTGAGTTTGAACGACGACTTCGTTACTGTAATAAAAAATCTGAGTACCTGCAAACCCTTTATAATAAAGGCTTTGAACGATTACCTCAATAAGGTAGCATAACTAGGCTAAATGTGAATAACTTATTTACGTAAAATCACAAAAAATGCAAATATGCCACGCTTGCACTTAATGCTATTTAATAAAAACTCAGTAAACCTATACTTTAGTGCTTACTGTGAAGCTCTCGACGGGATATTCTAAGGCAATATCCAGTACCTCGTCGATCCATTTCACAGGATAAATCGTCAAATCGCCGATCACGTTTTTAGGTATTTCTTCTAAGTCTCTTTCGTTGTCTAATGGAATAATAACCGTTTTTATACCGCCTCTATGGGCCGCTAATAACTTTTCCTTTAGGCCACCAATCGCCAGCACTTCACCACGCAGTGTAATTTCACCGGTCATGGCAACATCGCACTTAACAGGGTTACCGGTTAAAGACGACACGAGTGCAGTACACATACCGATACCTGCGCTTGGACCATCTTTTGGGGTAGCTCCCTCTGGTACATGCACATGAATATCACGCTTTTCATAAAAATCAGGATTAATTCTGAGTTTCTCTGCACGCGACCTGACGACCGTCATAGCAGCTTTAATAGATTCTTGCATCACATCGCCAAGCGAGCCTGTAGCAATAGACTTTCCTTTACCAGGCACGGCACTGGTTTCGATAGTTAATAAATCACCACCTACTTGAGTCCACGCTAAACCTGTCACCTGACCTATTTGATTGTTTTTATCTGCCTTTCCATAGTCAAACTTTTGCACACCAAGATAGTTCTTTAAGTTATCTTGATTAACCACCACTTGCCCTTTTTCTTTTTTAAGCAAGATGTTCTTGACTGCTTTTCGGCAAATTTTAGAAATTTCACGCTCCAAATTACGCACACCGGCTTCACGTGTGTAATAACGTATTACCCCTACTATTGCCGACTCTTCAATTTTCAATTCGTTGTCTTTAAGACCGTTACGCTCAATTTGCTTGGCAATTAAATGGCGAGTTGCAATATTCAGTTTTTCGTCTTCTGTGTAACCCGACAAACGAATAACTTCCATTCTGTCCAATAAAGCATCTGGAATATTCATGCTGTTAGAGGTCGCAACAAACATTACATCAGACAAATCGTAATCAACTTCTAAGTAATGATCACTAAAGGTGGAGTTTTGCTCAGGATCTAATACTTCTAAAAGTGCTGATGAAGGATCTCCACGCATATCAGAGGACATTTTGTCAATTTCATCCAGTAAAAATAGCGGATTCTTGACGCCAACCTTTGACATTTTTTGAATTAATTTACCCGGTAATGAGCCAATGTAAGTTCTACGATGACCCCGTATTTCAGCTTCATCGCGAACACCACCTAAGGACATTCGAACATATTTTCGCCCTGTTGCTTTTGCCACTGATTGCCCCAGCGATGTTTTGCCCACACCAGGGGGACCCACCAAGCATAATATGGGGCCTTTCAATTTCTTTACACGCTGCTGTACCGCCAAATACTCTAATATACGCTCTTTTACTTTATCTAAACCATAATGGTCATTGTCGAGCACCTTTTCGGCCTGCACTAAGTCGCGTTTTACCACGCTGCGCTTATGCCATGGAACCGACACCAACCAATCTATATATGAACGAACGACGGTGGCTTCCGCCGACATAGGCGACATCATTTTAAGTTTGTTAAGCTCTGCTGAGGCCTTGTTTTTCGCCTCCGCTGGCATTTTTGCCGCTTCAATTTTTTGCTGTAAGGCCTCAAATTCGTCAGGTGTATCTTCAAGTTCACCCAACTCTTTTTGAATAGCCTTCATCTGCTCGTTCAAATAATATTCGCGCTGACTTTTTTCCATCTGCTTTTTCACACGCGTACGAATTTTTTTCTCTACTTGCAGTAAGTCAATTTCACCATCCATTAGTGTCATTAAAAATTCGATCCGCTCTACTACACCCTGCATCTCAAGCACTTTTTGCTTTTCAACCAGTTTTAAAGGCATATGAGCGGCCATGGTATCTGCCAGTTTAGCGACGTCTTCAATGCCGTTTAGTGAAGTGAGTACTTCTGGTGGTATTTTCTTATTTAGCTTTACATAACCTTCAAACTGCGACACCGCAGAACGAATAAGTACATCTTGCTCTGCTTCATCCATCACCTCATCATTTAATACGTTTACATCTGCGATAAAAAATGGATCTGTGTTCAGGTAGCTAGCAATCTTGCCACGCACATTACCTTCAACAAGGACCTTGACGGTACCATCAGGCAATTTTAACAGTTGTAAAATGGTGGCTACCGTGCCAATGTCAAAAACTTCAGATGTGCTGGGTTCATCAATACCGGCATCAGTTTGTGCCACTAAGAAAACACGCTTATCGTTATCCATGGCTGCTTCTAGGCATTGAATAGATTTTTCACGTCCAACAAACAAAGGAATTACCATATGTGGATATACCACTACATCGCGTAATGCCAAGACTGGCATGTTTTTAAGTACACTGCTGGTGGTCATTTTTCTCTCTTAACTGGTTGCATTGTGGATGTATATGGGGATTCTCAGGTAAAGTTTAAACCTGATTTAATAAAAAACTAAAAAAGGGCCTCGATGGCCCTTTCTTGCTTACTCAGAAGCTGCTTTTTTATCGGTATTTTCATAGATCAGCAAAGGCGCAGATTCCCCTCTTATGACGGTTTCATCAATAACTACTTTCGCTACATTCGGATTTGAAGGTAAATCATACATAGTATCTAAGAGCACAGCCTCTACAATAGAGCGCAGGCCTCGGGCACCGGTTTTGCGTGTCATTGCTTTACTCGCAATTGCGCGAAGTGCGTCTTCCCTGAACTCCAACTCAACACCTTCAAGCGCAAGTAAAGCGCCATATTGCTTAGTGATAGCGTTTTTGGGTTCTTGTAGAATTTGTATTAGAGCGTCTTCACTTAATTCCTCTAAACTAGCAACTACCGGCAAACGACCAATAAACTCTGGGATCAGACCGTATTTGACCAAGTCTTGCGGCTCAACATCTTTAAACAACTCCGACAAATTTTTCTTATCTGACTGTGCTTTTACTTCAGCACCAAACCCTATACCAGAGCCTTTGGCGCTGCGCTGCTCAATTATTTTGTCTAAACCAGCAAATGCTCCACCACAAATAAATAGAATTTTAGAGGTATCAACCTGCAAAAATTCCTGCTGTGGGTGTTTACGTCCGCCTTGGGGAGGAACCGATGCAATGGTCCCTTCTATTAATTTTAGTAAAGCTTGTTGTACACCTTCGCCAGAAACATCGCGGGTAATTGACGGATTGTCTGACTTGCGCGAAATTTTGTCTATTTCATCGATGTACACGATACCGCGCTGCGCTTTTTCAGGATCGTAGTCACACTTTTGAAGCAGCTTTTGAATGATATTTTCAACGTCTTCACCAACATAACCCGCCTCTGTTAAGGTGGTTGCATCAGCCATTGTGAAAGGCACATCGAGCAAGCGAGCAAGCGTTTCGGCTAGCAGCGTTTTCCCGCTGCCGGTCGGGCCAATTAGCAGTATGTTGCTTTTGCCTAATTCAACGCCTTCGTGTACATCGCCGTTTTTCAAACGTTTGTAGTGATTATAAACTGCTACTGCCAACACTTTTTTAGCGTGTTCTTGACCAATAACGTAATCGTCTAAATGCGCATGAATCTCACTTGGTGTCGGAAGCGCATCCTTCTTTTGCTTAGGTGAAATTTCTTTAATTTCTTCACGAATGATATCGTTGCAAAGCTCTACACATTCGTCGCAAATGAATACAGAAGGACCCGCAATAAGTTTACGTACTTCATGCTGACTTTTACCGCAGAAAGAACAGTACAACAACTTGTTGTCGCCCTCTTTGGTACTATTATCGCTCATAAAATTTGCCTTTAATCTTTGGGTTGCCCTTTTACAAAAGGGCATTTGAATTTATTTTCCAACATCGTCTCTGCTGTTTAAGATACTATCAACTAAACCATAGTCAACTGCTTGTTGTGCACCTAAGAAGTTATCTCTGTCAGTATCTTTTGCCACTTTTTCATATTTTTGGCCAGTGTGCTGCGCCATTAGGCGATTCATCTTTTCTTTTATAGACAAGATTTCTTTGGCATGTATTTCAAAATCAGACGCTTGGCCCTGGAAACCACCTAGGGGCTGATGAATCATTACACGTGAGTTAGGCAATACATAACGTTTGCCCTTTTCACCCGCTGAGAGTAAAAATGCACCCATACTAGCGGCCTGACCAATGCACACCGTGCTAACATTTGGCTTGATGAAATTCATTGTATCATAAATGGCCATACCAGCTGTTACTGAACCACCGGGAGAATTTATGTATAGAAAGATATCTTTCTCAGGGTTTTCTGCTTCTAAAAACAGCATTTGAGCGACAATCAGATTAGCCATGTGGTCTTCAACCTGACCTACTAAGAAAATGACGTTTTCTTTTAACAAACGTGAATAGATATCAAACGAACGCTCACCGCGAGCGGTTTGTTCAATAACCATAGGAACGAGTGCATTAGAGGGTTCAAAAATATTATTGTTCATTTTGTCTCTTTTTAGTTAAAAAAAATGCCCGGTGAGTCCGAGCATTTAATCAGTTGAGAGTCTGTTACGCCAATTATTACGTGTAAACTACGCTTTTTTGTTCATAACTTCATCAAAAGATTTTTTCACTTCTTTGACTTTTGCTTTTTCTAATATGGTATCAATTGCCTGCTCTTCAAGGGCAAGGTTCTGAATTTGTTTTAATAACTCTTGGTTGTTTTTGTAGTACTCAACAACTTCAGTAGGATCTTCATAAGCAGAAGCCGTTGTTTCGATAAGTGCATCAACGCGCTTAGGATCAACTTCAACTTTATTCTCTTTTATAATTTGCCCAATTAACAGACCAACTGCCACTCGGCGCTTAGCGTTTTCAGTAAACATGTCAGCAGGCAACTCGGGTAAATTTTGACCATTTCCTTGCTGTGCAAAGCGCTGCTTAGCTTGTTCACGTAAGGCATTCACTTCTTGGTCAACCAATGCTTTGGGCGCATCAACGCTGTTGCTCGCCAACAATGCATCAATTACTGCTTCTTTTACGCTAGTTTTGAGCGTTTGGTCTAATTCGCGCTGCATGTTTTTCTTCACTTCAGCTTCTAAGGCTTCAACTCCGCCTTCTTTCACGCCAAACAAAGTTGCAAATTCATCGTCAATTTTTGGTAAATTTAGCCCTTCAACTTTGTTTACTGTGATTACAAATGACGCTGCTTTACCTTTTAAAGCTTCTGCATGATAGTCTTGAGGAAAGGTCAACTCAGCAATGACTTCATCGCCCGTCTTAGCACCAATTAAAGGCTCTTCAAAGCCTGGTATCATTTGGCTTTTGCCTAGCTCTAGTGGAAAATCTTCGGCTTTACCGCCGTCAAACTCTTCACCGTCGATGCTACCAACAAAACTTATGGTAAGTTTATCGCCTTTTTTAGCTTTACGCTTACATTCTTTAAACGTAGCGTGCTGCTGCTGAAGGGTTTTCATCATTTCACTTAGGTCATTGCCAGCAATCTCTACTACCGGCTTTTCAATTTCTAAGGTGTCTAGTGCACTCACTACCACGTCTGGATACACTTCGAAGGTGGCGGCAAACTCTAAATCTTCACCAGCAACATCTTTGGTTAATTCAAAATTCGGCATGCCTGCAGGTGTAAGCTCTTCTTGCATAATAGCTTGATAGAAATGCTGCTGCATAACATCGCCTGACACTTCTTGACGTACCGCACTACCAAAGCGTTTTTTGATTACGCTTGCTGGCACTTTACCTGGACGAAAACCGTTTATACGCTGTGTTTTTGCTAATTGTTGTAAACGCGACTTAACGGCTTTATCTACAGATTCCGCTGGAACGGTAATAGTAAGACGGCGTTCTAAACCTTGAGTCGTCTCGACTGACACTTGCATTCTTCTACCTCAACTATGCGCCACTTGCGCTTTGTGTAATCAATCATAATAGATTCGTAGATAATTTAAGACTGTTTGAAGCCCATGTTTCAATTATTTACTAAACTATGCATGGCACTCAAACAACTTTTAATGATGAATGAGTTTAAAAAAAGGACGCCAAATTATACAGAGTGATTTTATTTTAGTCGAGGAGTTATGCGGATTTAATTAAAAAAACCGCGTTTTTGAGGATTATTTTAGTTTTATAGAGTAATTTTTACGCACAAAAGAAAAATGGTCGGTGAGATAGGATTCGAACCTACGACCCCTTGGACCCAAACCAAGTGCGCTACCAAGCTGCGCCACTCACCGATATGTTTATTATGAAAATGTTTATTTTGACTCAAAAGATTGTTGTGACAACCCTTCAATAGATGGTGCGGAAGGAGAGACTTGAACTCTCACGCCGTGAAGCACTGGAACCTAAATCCAGCGTGTCTACCAATTCCACCACTCCCGCAAACTTTATGCTGTGCTGCACTTTCTACAGACACTTTACCAATGTTTTACTGATACTACATGTATATTTATGCTACAAGAACTTAGGTTGTAAAAGAGTATCACATGTTGTCAGAAAAAAGTGGGGTGGACGATGGGGTTTGAACCCACGACCGCTGGAATCACAATCCAGAGCTCTACCAACTGAGCTACGCCCACCACTGATTTACTACTTTTCCTGACAGCAACTACATTTACTACCCTTTCTCATTAGCATGCCTTTTGGGCCAATACGATGGCGCGTCCGGCAGGATTCGAACCTGCGACCACCCGCTTAGAAGGCGGGTGCTCTATCCAGCTGAGCTACGGACGCTCGTCGAATCGAAAAGCTAATGGTCGGTGAGATAGGATTCGAACCTACGACCCCTTGGACCCAAACCAAGTGCGCTACCAAGCTGCGCCACTCACCGATTGCGTAAAGGATAAACATTGAATGCTCATCTCTACGGGGGGCGCATGTTACCGACAATGCTGAATTTGGTCAAACACTATTTAGCATAATTTGTGGATTTTTTAAGGTTGCTGTTTTTTTCAGCATTTCTTGGCCATTAAGCGTCGCTTTGGTGATTCGACTAACGCGCTGCCTATCATTTTATTCGATGTATTATACTACTCTAGAAAGTCTGTTTCACTAGCAAACTCTGGTTATTTTACTCATTTTTCCTTAAACTACACCGCAAAACCACCAGCGGATAAACTCGGTACATGACAGCTCAACTGATAAATGGCAAAAACATAGCACAACAAGTACGTAATAACGTGGCGGCGCATATAGACGTGCTAAAAGAAGCGAACAAGAGACTGCCCGGATTAGCTGTTGTATTGGTGGGCACAAACTCCGCATCTCAAATTTATGTCGCACACAAAACCAAAGCCTGCGCTGAGGTAGGTCTAGTATCAAAAGAGTTTACTTTGCCTGCCACCACCAAACAACACAGCGTATTAGCCTTAATTGACACGCTTAATGACGACCCCGAGATTGACGGTATTTTGGTGCAGTTACCCTTACCTGCAGGCTTAAATGTCGAGGATATATTAGAGCGTATCCATCCAAGTAAAGATGTTGATGGCTTTCATCCCTATAATATTGGTCGCTTAGCG
Organism: Glaciecola punicea; assembly: GCF_001756615.1. Classification (NCBI taxonomy): domain Bacteria; kingdom Pseudomonadati; phylum Pseudomonadota; class Gammaproteobacteria; order Alteromonadales; family Alteromonadaceae; genus Glaciecola; species Glaciecola punicea. Next base: position 52,302 of record NZ_LZXY01000008.1, on the reverse strand, counting down.
CAGCGCATGCCTGCTTTGAGACCGTGCACGCCCAAAGGTATCATGACCATGATTGAGGCCACAAAGCGCAAGATTAAGGGCATGGATGCAGTTATCGTGGGCGCATCAAATATAGTGGGTCGGCCAATGGGGCTTGAGCTCCTGCTAGCCGGCTGCACTGTTACGACTTGCCATAAGTTCACCAAAAATTTACAAGCGCACGTGCAGCGAGCCGATTTGTTGGTGGTGGCGGTAGGTAAGCCTCACTTTATACCTGGCCACTGGATAAAAAAAGGCGCAATTGTCATTGATGTTGGCATTAACCGCTTGGATGACGGCACCTTAACTGGCGATGTTGAATTTGAAGTCGCAAAAGACCGAGCAGACTGGATAACACCTGTGCCTGGGGGCGTTGGCCCCATGACTGTAGCCAGCTTAATAGAAAATACACTAGAGGCTTATGTTGAATATCACTCCTTCCAACATCAGGTAAGGGGCACTGCTAAATGAACAACAAAAATGGCCCAGCGTCAGCGGCAGGTCACGGCGCAGAAGCAAAAGTATGGAGATGGCTTGACAAGGTCGTCATTGGTGAAAACCTATGTCCTTTTGCAAGAGTACCGCGTGAACGCGGCCAAGTGCGACTGCTAGTTGTGCAAGAGCCTAACGTGCAGCACTTGTTAACAATACTGGCAAATGAATGTCATTACTTGGTCGCACATCCTAAAACAGAAACTAGCCTAATCGCCTTGACCCATCAGCTAGATGATTTTTACGATTATCTAGACGCCTTGGACATGGCTCAGGAGCTGCTAGAAGATCTTGGCTATGAAGGTGTTTTTCAATTGGCAAGTTTTCATCCTGAGTACTTATTTGCAGGTGAACCGGCTAATTCAGTCAGTCATTATACAAATAGAGCACCCTTCCCTATGTTTCATCTAATTCGCGAGGCTAGCATTACCAAAGCGCTCGCCTTCGTTGAAGACCCTGAAGATATTCCTAGGCGCAACATAGCGCATGCAAACAAGCTAGGGGTGGCTTTCTTCAAAGGGTTTCTATCGTAATTGACATTGCACTAGAGCTGTTCTACAAACAGCTCGTAAGGGCTTGTTTGAAGCGCTTATTCTAGATACCTACCCTAGACACTTGTTTTAGGCGCTCGCTTTCGACATACTTTAGCGATTAATAACAGCAGCAAAACAAGTACCACTGGCGCAAGTACAATATTGATGAGTTTAAGAATATCGCCTAAGGCCTCAATATCTCGCTGCAGCTGGAACTGCACCTCGCGAAGTGATTTTCTAATTGCCATTCTTTGCTCGGTAAAGCCGTTGATGGTCGCTTCTTGCTCGGCACTTAGAGCAACATTGCTGTCAGGAATTTGCAACTGAGCCAGGGCCTTTTCGGTTTGTTCTAACTGTTTCTGCAAGCGCTTCTCTTGTGCTCTAAAGTTTTCTTCTGCGATCAGCCGGATAGCCTGCACCCTTGTGAAAGGCCTATCAAAAGTGGCACGACTTCTAATGCCGATAAGACCATCACTACCGCTTAAGTTTTCAAGCGTATTGATGATAAAATCGCCATTATTAGCAAATGGTGTCGATACCATTTGCCCAAAAAAGTTACTGCTTTGCACCCAAAAACGATCTGCCGCTATATCAGCGTCGGCAATTACCACTAAGTTCAAGCTATTGGTTCGTCTTATTATATTTTCACCATCAGGCGCTTGAGCGTCAGCAAAGTGTGATACCGCGCTGCCTGAATAACGCGCCGCAAGGATAAATGCTTCGTCGCCTTTGGTAAAGTTTTCAGCAAACACTGCTGGGTTTCGTGTTGCCATATATCTTTGCGCTGGCATAAGGTCGTTAGCGGCAGATGAGCTTAGCAGAACTGTTTGCGACAGCAGGCTGTTTGAGCCTAAGGATAAAGTGCCAAAAGAGGCGCCGTTAATACTGTCTAAATCGGTAGTGGTGATATCGTTTGGGTTAATTTGCTCGCGAGTTAGGCCTAAAAAACCTAAGTGTCGAATAAGGCCACCAGCCGGATTCCGCACTTCTAGACCCGTTAAAGCATCAAGCACAACGTTTTCATTATCAAATTTAATGCCATAAGAGGCAAGTAAAGGCAAAAACGAACTATTAACCCCCACTGAGCCCATCTGCGCCATTAGGTCAGACTCGTAGTGGGCATCTACTAATGCCAAGGCCCTGCCTTGGCGCATTAAAAACTGATCGATACTGAACAGCAGTGCCTCATTTATATTTTGAGGATGCCATAGCAACAGCACGTCAGTGTTACCAGGTAAAGACTTAGTCGAACTGCTAATTAACGTGATATCGAACATCTTTTCAAGCTGCTGATACAAAACAAAGGCGGCTGTTGTTTTCCCATTTAATGGATTTTCACCGCCGGCAATTTCTAAATCAGTAACAATAGTTAACTTAGCAATCTCAGGCTCGTTTAAACTGTAGAGTAAAGTACTAATATCGTATTCTAAAAAAGCTTCTTTGCTGGGGTCGAAAAAGCCAATTACCATGGTGTCACCAAGGTTGTTTGTGCCGGCTAGACCAAAATAAATAGTGTTTTGAAAACTGCCTGTAGAAGCTGCTGTTAAACCAAATGCTGCAGCGCTGTCTTGGGCTTCTGAGAAGGGCTCAGGATCAATTATTTCTAGGTGTATATTGCCCTTGCCTAGTTTCACATATTCTTGCAGCAGACTTTGTACTCTTGCCTTATAGTCGCGTAGAGCCGTCATGCCGGTTGAGTTACTCTCAGAAAAAAACAGCTGAAGTGTAATAGGCGCTTTTGTATCAGCCGCTATTTTTTGACTACCTTTGCTTAATGAGTATATTTTTCGCTCGGTCAAATCAATGCCTACACTATTGGCATACATGTTATTGAACACCATTGCGCCTAAAAATAAAGCGCCAAGCAGGCCAAATATTATGATGTTAAAAAAAATCGTTTTTAGCATTAATGTGCCTTTTTCTGTTCAATTACCACATAAGCTGCAAACAGCCAAACCGCAATGCTTAGCACGTAAAACAAGACGTCGTTTAGCACAATTACGCCTTTTGCCATGTTTTGGAAGTGAGTCAAAAAGCTTAAACCAGCAATGGCATCAACTATTATGTTAGGTGCCCACATTTGGAATAAATCAATTACCACGGGCGAGCCTGCCAATACAAAAACGAAACAAATCACAATGGCTAAAATAAAGGCAACCACTTGATTTCGGGTAGTTGCCGACATGCAAATACCCACGGCTAAAAAAGTACCCGACATAAGCCAACTGCCTAAATAAGCCGCCAAAATAACCCCGTTATCGGGCGCACCTAAATAGTTAACGGTAACAAATAGTGGAAAGGTCATTAGCAAACATAAACCCAAAATTGCCCAGGCTGCAAAAAACTTCCCGAGCATAATTTGCATAGTGGTAATAGGCAATGTCATGATTAACTCTATACTGCCGCTTTTGCGCTCTTCAGACCACGTACGCATAGCAATAGCAGGCACTAAAAACAAATATAACCAAGGGTGGAAGTCGAAGAAACTAAGCAAGTCTGCCTGTCCTCTTTCATAAAATTCCCCAAACAAAAAGGTAAACACTCCCGACATAACCAAGAAAATTAGAATAAAAATGTAGGCCACAGGGGTCGCAAAAAAACTCGCAAACTCGCGTTTAAAGATAGTCAATGTGGCACTCATACTTGCTCCTGCTGGTTAGACTCAAGTGTAATTTTTCTAAACACATCATCAAGTCTGACCTCTTCAGGATACACCATGTCTACCGGCATTTGGTGATATTGAATATGTGAGGTAACTTGACCAAGAATATACCTGCCAGGCTGAGCAAAAACCGTCACATAATTAGTGCCTGGGGTGTGCGTCATATCTAACACACCGTCTATTTCAAGCAGGCCTGATATGTCACTTGCATAGCTTAGCTTAAGCGTCACGGCATTGTGTAAAGGCGACATTTTTTTCAAGGTTTCTGGTGTATCATCGAAGCACTTTTTGCCATTTGCGATAATAATAACGCGGTTACACACCGCAGCCACTTCATCAAGAATATGCGTAGACACAATCACCATTTTGTCTTTTGCCAAATTTTTAATAAGCTGTCTAACGTGGTATTTCTGATTGGGATCTAAGCCGTCAGTCGGCTCATCTAAAATTAAAATATTAGGATCGTGAATAAGAGCTTGTGCTAAACCTACTCTGCGTTTGAAGCCCTTGGAAAGATGCTCAATTTTTTTATTCAAAACCTGCTCAAGCTGCACTTGTTCACACACCTTGGCGATGGCTTGTTGGCGTGTGGTTCGCGGCATTCTCCTGACTTGGGTAATAAAGTATAGAAACTGATACACAGTCATATCGCTATAGGCAGGCGCTCCTTCAGGCAAGTAGCCAATATTTTGCTTTATTTTTAAGGCTTTGCGGCCTGATTGTGTAAAGCTAAGACCGTTTATTTCGATGGAGCCTGAAGACACGGGCAAAAAGCCGGTAAGCATTTTCATGGTGGTCGATTTTCCGGCTCCATTTGGGCCTAAAAAACCCACCACATCGCCGGGTTTGATTTCAAACGATAAATCGTCGACTACGCGGTGCTGATTAAATACCCGGCTGATATTTTTTACCGAAATCATGTTTTCCCTTGAGATTATTATGTAAGATGGAAGCCTACATGGTCGCAAAAATCCCAAGTGTTGGCTGAGTTTATTCTGCGCTTAAAAAGAATGTATTATAAAGCGCTTTATTGACCAACTATTATAATCAAATGTTTACACTTACTATGACAAATATTTAACGTTAAATCCACTTTCTTAAGCTAAAGCATTGTCTTTTTACGATGAGCTTAGGCCAATTTATACGCTTAATACAAGCACCGGTATATAAGCTTGCTTAAGAGCATTGTTCTACTAACCAACTTTTATGGACACACTTGTGACTCACTCAATCACTCCCATAGGACACATATTAACCCCCTTTACGCAAAAGTTTTCGATTCCACGTCAAGGCTTATCGCTAAGCTGTGCATCTGGCGAAATTGTGTTTAGTGAACATATTGATATCCCACAGTCTCTAGACGGCATTGAAGCGTTTTCGCACCTATGGCTGTTGTTTTTATTTCATGAAAACCTCGCACAAGGCTATAAAACGAAGGTAAGGCCGCCGCGTTTAGGGGGAAACAAAAAAATAGGCGTATTTGCTAGTCGCAGTAGCTTTCGTCCCAATGGCATTGGCATGTCAGTGGTCAAAAACCTTGGTATGAAAGACCAGCGTTTGCAGGTAGAAGGTGTCGATTTGTTAAGCAACACGCCCATTGTGGATATTAAGCCTTACTTGCCCTACGCAGATAGTGTGGCGCAAGCAAGCGCAGGCTTTGCCCAAGAAAAACCAAAGCCGCCTTTAACGCTTAAGTTTTCGACACAAGCTGCGCAAAAATTAACACTGCACCAAGCATGCTATCCCGCACTTACGACGCTGATCCATAATACCCTTAGTCAAGACCCTCGCCCTTCCTACAAAAAGCACAAACCAGACGATAAAATTTATTTTATGCAGCTCTACGATATTGAACTTAGCTTCTGTGTAATGGCCACTACCGCTGAGGTAATCGACATTTATCCAATCCTTACGTGAGCTAGGCTTATTTTAAATAAGCCCTAAGAATACATTTTAGCTTTAGTCTGCGCCCACACACTGCTAATATTCGAGGCATTAAAAACTGACGGTTTATTTATACTCTACTATGCGCACTACACAATATTTATTAGCCACACAAAAAGAAGTTCCTAGCGACGCGGACGTTGTTTCTCATCAGCTCATGTTGCGCGCCGGAATGGTCAGAAAACTCGCTTCTGGTTTGTACAGTTGGTTACCCACGGGGTTACGGGTGTTAAACAAAGTCAGTAAAATTGTACACGAAGAAATGGTCCGCGCCGGATCTATTGAAATCAACATGCCTGTGGTGCAGCCAGCAGATCTATGGCAGCAATCAGGGCGCCTAGAAGAATATGGCCCTGAGCTTTTGCGCATTCAAGACAGACATCAGCGCGACTTTGTGCTTGGGCCAACGCACGAAGAAGTCATTACCACTATTGTTAGCAACGATGTGAATAGCTACAAACAGCTTCCGCTTAACTTGTATCAAGTACAGACAAAATTTCGTGACGAAGTAAGGCCTAGATTCGGTGTTATGCGTTCTCGCGAATTTATAATGAAAGACGCCTACTCGTTTCATTTATCCATGGAATGTCTAAGCAACACATATCAAGATATGCACACAGCATACTGCAATGTGTTTGACCGCATAGGCCTAGACTACAGGTCTGTTATTGCCGATTCAGGCTCTATAGGCGGTGCGGTGTCACATGAGTTTCACGTATTAGCAGAATCTGGCGAAGACGATATCGCATTTAGTAATAGTTCTGACTACGCAGCAAATGTAGAGCTTGCCGAGGCCATTACCCATGCGGTTGCTGCTAGCGCCACCAAAGCGCTTGAAAAAGTAAATACGGGCGATGCAAAAACCATTGCTACGGTATCTGAATTATTGAGCATTAATGCAAGCCAAAGTGTAAAAACGTTAATTGTTGCCGCCAGCAGTGAAATTGACGCTGAGTTTGTAGCGCTTATTTTACGCGGTGATCATCAACTTAACGTCATAAAAGCTGAGAAACACCCGTGGATTGCCAGTCCTTTGGTAATGGCGCAAGAAGACGCCGTCAAAACCTTAGTGGGATGTGGTTTTGGAACACTTGGCCCTATCAAAATGCCTATACCGGTGTTAGTAGATAGAAGCGCCGCCGCCTGCAGCGATTTTGTATGCGGTGCAAACGAAGAAAACATGCATTTTACTGGCGTTAATTGGCAGCGTGATTTTAGCACAAAAGGGGCCAACGCGAGCGGTTTAGACAGCAGTATTGTAGTCGATTTACGCCAAGTCGTTGCGGGTGACCCGTCTCCCTGCGGCAACGGCACTTTAGATATTCGCAAGGGTATTGAAGTTGGGCATATCTTCCAATTAGGCGATAAATACAGTAAAGCAATGAACTGCGGCGTGCTAAGTGAAACGGGTAAGTACCAAGTCTTACAAATGGGCTGCTATGGTATCGGCATAACCCGCATAGTGGCCGCGGCAATTGAACAAAACAACGACAAGTACGGCATAATCTGGCCCGACGCTATCGCCCCTTTCAAAGTGGTGATCATTCCAATGAATATGCATAAGTTGCATCGAGTAAATGAAGTCGCCCAGAAACTTTACCAAGATTTACTCGACGCTGGCGTAGAAGTGTTGTTTGATGATCGTAAAGAAAGACCTGGCGTTATGTTTGCCGATATGGAATTAATTGGGGTGCCGCACAGCATTATTATTGGTGAGCGAAACCTCGATGAAAACGCCCTTGAATACAAAAATAGAGCCACTGGTGAAAAAATAATGTTGCCAATTGATAAAGTTGTTACCTTTATTACCGAAAAGTAAATAAGGCAGTTTCTATTTGCTCTTGAAGGGTGGCAATGTGTAAGACAAATACATGCAAGTAACATTTTATGGTGTACGCGGCACCATACCAAGGCTGGGTGCATATACGCTTCGCTATGGTGGGAATACCGCGTGTGTTCATATTCAACTTAACGATAAAACCGATATAGTGCTAGACGCCGGCACTGATATTCGTTTGATTGGTAAAAAATTTGTCAAAACAAAGACGCTTGGATGATAAGCAGCATAGACACTTAACGGACTAAAGCTATGTCGAGCTGACTAACGGCGAGAAGCGGCCGTTCGGTTATTGTAAAGTCAAGGCAGTATTTCGCTCCATTTGCATGCAAAAACCGTCTAGTGATCAGTCGAAAAGCTTCTTACCTTCTACCAGACTTTCATCCAAATAGGTCAATCAAGGATGATAGCTGTGCTGGCAATGCAGTAAACGGCAAAATACAAACGTCACCGACCGGAAAATACCTTGCTGTATCAACTGGTCGAGAGACATTACCCTGAATTCAAAGAAACCCTATCTGAACAAGGTAAACAATCGCCAAAATTTGTTGAGCGTGAGTTTGACGAGTTTCTGCGTTGTAGTCGCTTAGAGCACGGTTTTTGCGGGTCGTATGTGGCGACTGTAAACATGAGAAGCTCGTGGCGTTTAGTTGCAAGCGAAGAGGCTTTTGTCCCAGCTGTGGTGCTAGAAGAATGGCCGAAAGTGCCGCACTTTTGGTAGATGATGTATTACCCCAGTAACTGGCGCGGGATTACCCGATCCGCCAGTAAGTATTCGGGCCTGCCCATTCCACTTCGATTGCTTTTGGCGAGATATCCCAATGAATTAAGCAAAGTCATGGGGATTATTCACCGTGCAATATCCATGCACATTGTAAGTCTAGCTGGCTAGCAGGGACTGCGCAACGCTCGGTAACTGGCGAGTGAGGATACAAGCAAATGACGGCTGGCATATCAATGAAAACCTGCATTATTTCCCCTTAGTCAACATCAACCCACTCAAAAAGCCAGTTGTAACGAAGGGAAGTACATAGCGTTAATTCGTCTGATACTCTAACACTCTACGCTTTACATTCTTCAAAATAGTTTCACTTTCCCATAAGAACATAACTGATATTCAAAGAATGAAACAAAACTAGTTAAGCGGGTTCAGAATCTAGGCACGAGTTAGTATAGCCCCTAAGTCTTTAGGTCGTTGTACCGGCTAGTAGTTTACGATAACACTAATGGTATCGCTATATGCGCCAGCATACTTACCACGATTTGTGCTTAGAGGTATACGGCCATAGACCGTATGAATGTAGTTTTGGCCATTTACCGGGTTTGCAATGGTGACGGTGTAATTGCCGCCGGAACTGTTATCACCCCAGACTTGCTGGTGAGCAGCATCGCGATAGAGATTGTAGTCAAGAGAATAACTGCCGGAAATCATGCTGCGTTGATTATAGGTACCACTTCCGGATGAGAGCGCGATAGAGTAGACAGCAACATCAGTGCAGTTCACCGTTATACTGCCGGTGCTTTCTACAAATTTGAGGGTTAGTGGGCTAAAATTGCCGAAGTTGACAGCTGTGGCACTTATTTGGCAGACGGCCGCCTCCGTTCCAGAGACGATCATTAGACCAAACATGCACAACAGCATTCCATTTGGGCGTAAAGGCGCAGCTTTCATGGTTCTTCTCCACAAGTTAGCGGCCCAATACGCGGTTCTATAGGGCCGGAGGGGTCAAGTGTAAGAACCAGATGGCATTTGCCACTCTGCCATTCCACTGACAATTTGTTGCTATCAGCAAGGTCCATAAGATAGACCTCTCCGCGCTTACCGACGAGGAAACTGCGCTTACCAGGCGACACCGCTACGCGGGCGCCAGCTGGCACGATGGTACCATTAATCTGGCGTAACAGTATCTGTGCATTGCGTGATCGGCGCACGGGGAAATCGACGAACAGGCCACTGCGTGCAAACGGCACAGCTGTTTCTTTTACACTCTGGATCTCGATATCAAAAGGGAGCTCGGCCGGGTTAATAGTGAGGTGGTTTTCCTGAAAAGGGAGCAAATTTGGAACCAGGGTCATGCCGCTGCTGTTGGTCGTGGCGACCAGCTGGTTACTCCGGTAGATTGGAACATCTTCAAGTTGATCTACCTTGACCACAGCAAAACTACCAGCACCGATACGACGAGTGGCGAAAGCATGCCCGCCCAGCCAACCGACAGAGCCACTAGCACCCAGGCGAAAGGCTGCATTGTTGGCGGTATCACTGGCTTCGGCACTGAAACTGCCTTTGTTGGTATTTTGGGTAAGCCCCCCGTGCCACTGTCGGCTAGGGTCTTCACTGACGCCTAGGCGCCAACCAGACCCGAGACCGCCCGGTGGTGATTGGCTCAGCTCCGCCCGGTTGATTGTGTTACTGTTACCGCTAAAGTTGGTGTTGGCATTTGCTGTCCGTTGCCCTCCTAACGACAGGGTAAAGGTGACGCCACCGCTCCAGGCACGCTCAGGGCCTAGGTCCTGATTCACATAGCTGCTCAGATAAATATCCCATGGCAGTGATACTGACAGGCTTGCCGTGAGAAAATCCAGACTGTCATCGTTCCATGAAGATTGGTAAGTGTAGCTGATCCCCGCCGAGACATTTCCCGGAAGCAATGTACTAAGGCCTGCACTGAGTCGTTTGCGTGGTCTGGTTTCGTTTGGGGCTGCGGCGAACTGTACAAAATCTTGATCAAAGTACTCCCAGCGCAATGAAGTATTGCCCTTTGAAGTTCGACGTTCCAGACCGAACAAATAGTGGTTACCCTGAATGTCGTCGGTACTAGCAGTTGCCATTGCAACTTCCGCAGTGGCAAAGGTGCCAAGTAGCACAGCAAAATCGACCCCTACCGCTCGTCGATGAGGCTGAATCTCGAGGTGTACCCCTGCCGTCAATGCCGAGGTTAGTCCATACCGCCCTGTGCCAGACATGAAGCTATTGCCATAGTCGTTATTTTTTATGCCGTAATTCTCGCGTAATACTCCTGCTTCTAAAGAAAAATCAGATAAGCCTTCGGCCAGCAGACGAGGGGAAAAATAATAACTCTGGCTGATAACACTTTCTCGCCCAAGCAGATCACGCACGATCAGATTGATCTCTCCGGCACCGCTCATAACGGGCACATTGGTCAGCTCAAAGGGTCCGGGATTGACTTGTTCTGTGTTTTGTCGACGATTATTGATCAACACATCAATTGTGGAAGGCAAAGCCGCCGTTCCGGACAAATTGGGCATAGGCATCGAGATAAAACCGGGCCGCAGCGAAAAGTTGCGAGCCCAGCGGACACCTGCATAACGCGCCGGCCGACTCCAAGAGCCGCCATCGCTGACAGTATCGCCCAACACAAGCGTTTCCATTGGACCGGGGAGATCTTTACGCCAGTAGCTCTCCGTGCGCACAGCTTGATCATTTTGCCGGTTACCGCTCATTACGAGACCTGTTACACCCGACCCCCACTGACCAAAGGCTACCCCTTCAAGGAGAATACCGTGGCTCTCGTATCCGTGGTCCCCGCTGTTGATGTTGGCATCATAATCAAGAAAGAAACCGGGTTTGACGACATTGGGGAGTGAAACAGACACACTACTCTGGTAGATTTTATTGTCTATGAAAGCGGATGCCGGAGTGGTAACTGTCAAAGTCATCTGGTTCAGGTCTAATTTGTAGGTCAGGCCAGGGATCGATTCCAGTGCGTAGCCATACTGATTGCCTGCCAGCATTAGGGGCTCGCAATCAGGCAATCGCAGGCGAGCTGTCCGCCAAACGGAAGCTCTTAGAACAAGACGGCCATCTGTAAGCTTTTCCGCACGAACAATTTCAGGCTGGAGTTGGGTGTTAATGGTCATTATAAGTAACAGTGTTTCAGCATGCCCAGTATTATTGCCATCGCCTCGCGTAACGGCGGGCGTGGCCAAGGTCAGGAGTGCCGTGCTGAGCAGGATAAAGACTTGAATCCACAAAGCTTCAATTTGGCGTTCAGGAGATGAGGGAGTCGGGGTCACCGACTTGGATTTGCCAACTCAAAAGTCATCTGTCCATCCGAAGTCTCTGCAGTGACGGTCAATTGCCCGGCAGAGGCTGGCGGCGAGGCGAACGTCCATTGCTTCCAAGCGCCAGCTAAGACGCGGTTACCTGCATCTAGATTCTCTTTCCAATTTATTCCATTCACAATCAGGCTCTGCACCTGCACATATTGGTCGCCGTCGTTTACCAGACGCACGCAACCGCGTTGTGCCGAATTCGCACAACTTTCAAAGTGCGGTCTTGGGCCGACCTTGCCAGTTCCTGCAACAAATACCGGAAGACGGTGCGAGAATAAAAGGTTGATACCATCCCCTTTTCTTTGACCTTCAATATTGCTCACATCATCCAACACCAGGCGGTAGGCGCGTTCTGCAACCGCAACAGTTGGATGTCTCAGCGTGACTCGGAAAATCTGAACTCCTTCTGCCTCGATCTTGGCGATTGTTGGTGCAACCAGCAGGTCAGTGCTTTCTTCGAGAAGGTCTTCGCCGTTGGCCTGAGTCCATGCAAGGACTTCACTCTGCAAGATCAATGGCGAATCCGAATCATTGCTGACGGTGACTGTCACCACTGAATGGATTGGCGATAGCTCTACTTTCACTGGAGATATAATCACGGCCCACGCACTGCTAGAAAGGAGGTTACCAATGACAATAATAGCCAACAGGTATAACTTTTTGCTTTTCAAAATGAAATTGGTGGATACAGTCATAAATAAAGACTCTTAGTAACGTTCATAAATAGATTAAAAAAATCGTTTACCTTGCAGAATTGCAGCTAGGCTATAACACTCATTTTCTTCTCTTGTTGGTGAAGGGCAAAGCCAGAGGTGCCCTATAAAAATTAGTACTCCACGTTGATAATGATTACCGCTTTATAGATACCAGGATCCTTACTTTCGTGGTCTGCTGCCTTTATAAGCCCATTTAGCTGCACTGGCCGTTCGGTGCCGTCTGCAACGAAGGAAGCAATCGCTTCACCTGGTAACGCTGTAGGCAAGGCATTAGTCAGTGCCGTAGCCGGAGTTTGCCCAAGACTAAAGGGAATTTCGACGGTACCGGCGCCAGGACCTTTCAGGAGCCGAGGCGAGTCAGACCAGATAAGCGGCGTAGTCCCAGCGGTGCACGTAATTTTCAGCGACCCTGCTGTATCCGCAACGAGATCTTGAGTCGAAAAAGGCGAGAATGAAGGGAAGACCATTGTGGCGGAGCTTACAGAGCAAGCTTGACCTATGGTCGCGGTAACGGTCATCGTTCCGGGTGAAGTATCCGCCATTGCCATATTGGCCATGCTCAGTGCAACTCCGCATGCTGCCAAAGTAAATAAATTACTTTTCATCTTTCACTTTATTCTCCATGACAAGATCTCACTCACCCGTTATTGAACCATCCCAAACCCTATTGATGTAACCAACTCTCTAATGTTCAAGTGACTTACATCACCGTTCGTTTATCCCACGCCATGCTATCTACTCAACCAAATTCAAACTTACATTAGTTAAGTTAAAAATAGCATGAAGTAGTTACATTTTCTAACACCCTATAGTTTAATTTTTCCATAGACAGGCAATTTACAATAGTGAAATAATACCATACTATGACAACCCAAGCCAAAGGCGTCAAGTCTTGACTTCAGACGTCATAATCAATGACAGTCTGCTTCTCGTTCATTGCAGCCTGCCAGCTTTATTTTGCTTTAGTCTCCTATGTGCCATTTGTGATCATTTGAGACAACCTCATTCATTATTCCTTGAGCACATTCAAGCTGAATCAAAAATGTATGGTTAATAAAAGTTAAGCAGCATTTAGAGGATGTTCAGTTTCAAACATTAATTCCCTTATTTTCGCACTATTTATATTTACGGCTAGTCTCAGTTTCAGACTTTCCGATATTCAGGATAGATTTACGTGAGTAACCTCATGGGTTTAAAGATGCCTTGAGTCCCAAACATTAACTCAATCATACATATGCTAGCAAAATCAACTTTGGTGCATTCGGTAGCACAGGAGGCGATTAAACTAGCACTAGCCGCAAGCGTTAAAAAGCTCGCGCTTTGCAGCCATAATCCACAGTGCAGCAATGCCGTGGAAGAAGGGATTGTTGAACATACTAATCTAATTATTGCGATTGGCGGCGCCAGTACAATAGTGTTTGCTACAAGTGGAGGACTTGTGATTATTGCTTGATTACTTTGCAATTAATTTACCATTACCATGTAAACCCACCGTTTTATTACCGCCTCAACGCTTGCACATAGCATAAGGCTTATGCATTTTACGATATTGTTCGGTATCTTTTGATGTATAATTGTGTATATCTTATCGTTTAACCTGCAATTATACTCACATTGCGATACAAGGACTTAACCTTGAAAAAGCCATTCGCTAGCATATTTATAGCCTTCTTTTTATTCATTTATCAGTGGCCAATGGCAGTGGCAAGTAACGAAATGGTTGTTTTACCCGCTATAACACTTTTTGCTATAATAGCGCCAAAAACCACTGCACAAACGACGCAAGAAAAAGTTGATACACAATCTACAGAGCTTAAAAATGTAAGCGGTAGTGCACCGGTAAAAACATTGCTAAGTGAAAAATTCGAGAATGAACGTGAAGCTAATCTAAATTCTTTCTCACTTGTTCAGCATAATCCAAACTACCTTTTGCCGATAAGCTATTCTCCCAACCCAAACTCCATATCGTTTGATGGCATAGACGACGAGCAGATTGACCGCTTTGAAGCCAAATACCAAATAAGTGTAAAAACCCCGCTGTGGCTCCATCAAGACGATGCTTCGGGCGTATATTTTGGTTTTACTGCGGTATCCTTTTGGCAAGTATACAATGATGAGACCTCTAAGCCTTTTCGAGAAACAAATTATCAACCTGAGGTATTCTACCAATTTAATACTGACACATCCCTTGCCGGTTACAAATTCAATTTGTTTCGAATAGGCTTAAATCATATGTCAAATGGTCAGTCGGGCTTAAAGTCACGTAGCTGGAATCGCATTATCGCAACAGCGCTGTTTAGCGATGAAAATACAGCATACTACATACGCACGTGGGTAAGACTGCCTGAAGATGCTAAAACATCGCCGCTTGATCCCCTAGGCGACGACAATCCTGACATTAATGATTACTATGGAAGAGTGGAATTAGGCTTCGGCTATCGTTTGGGTGAATTAGACATTGCTACTAGCATTAGAAATAACCTGTCTTTAGGGGATAATCGCAGCGGCGTTGAGGTAAACATTACCTACCCCTTTAACAAGCGCTACGATTTACTTGTGCAGTTATTTAGTGGCTATGGAGACTCTCTTATTGACTATAATCTTCACAAACAGCGGGTGAGCATTGGCGTACAAATACGCTTTTTATAGTGACCCAAAGACCTTTTTCTATTCCCACTCAGTAGCAACGTGGTTTTTAAACTGTTTAATATCAAGCACTTAATTCCACCTCATAGTACGTGTGTAACAAGTGTGTAACTCACCAATCACTCTGCACGTTTTTTCTACGCGTGTGAGACTATTGCAATTCAATAGTTTACGCAATCAGCACTTGCACATTGTACGACGAAGAACGTGCTGAATTATACACGTTCTTCTGTTCTTCTGTTCACTTGTTCTTTAGTGTCAAACGTCTGCCAAACTGCGCTTGTTGTTCTATCAGCGCATCTAACTCACCTAGTTCAGCAGCCTCTCGCAACTTACGAAGTGTATCAACTACATCAGCTTCGCTAGCTAGTTCGATGGCATTCTTACCTTTAGCAAACTCTAGTGGCTTGCTGCCATAGCGCACCACTAGGTTTATCTTTCCATCAACACTAGCAGTCCACCAACGCTTAACACGTTTGGCAACTTCAACTTTGGTTTGTTTACCTTCGTCATCAGTAACCCATTTATGCTGCGTGGGCGTGTAGTCTTTGTTTGTTGCAAGTTGGATTTGTTCATCTATCTTTGCCATCAACTTGCGACGACGAACAGCGATGGGGTTGTTGTTTTGAAGTGGGTTAAATGCAACGAAATTCAGTGTATCAAGTACAGTCATAACAGCCTCCTTGTTAGCTAAAAGCATTGTGCTTTCAGAGTTCGGTGGCTGTCATCCGAAGATTAGTCGTCAGTGTTCAGAAACTTTTCAAGCATCAACCTATCACCTTTGGACGATACTACTGTGTCTCTACCGATGCTACAAATTGCACGTTCAACAACACCTATTTTTACGTCAATCTTCTTCACTAAACGACTATCGTCACTCAGCTTCTCTATACTACGTGATGTAACCAAGCGTGGTAAGTTGCCAAGACTTGCATCAATTAAACTACCGTGTCCAAAGTCTAAATTTCTATCAAACCAAATCTGTAAGCTAGCATCAGCAGCAACAATTTCTTGAAGTATCTCTAGCGCATCTTCACATAAGCTTTCGCACTTGCTGTCCAACTTATATGCTGCAGACTTCTTACCCTTTCGATGGTAAGCATCAGAACGATTACGCATCATAATAGCTTCTTTTAACTTATCCTCGTAGCGTTTCAATTCGTCTGGCTTGTCTTTTAGTTCTTCTCGCATTTCAAGCTGTTCTTGCCATTCTATGTCAACTTGTGCGTATTCATCTTCACTTAGCCAAGTTTGAAGCTGACGGTTTTGCACGTTTTCTCTACGCCTTAACTTTTCTGCTATATGTTCGAGTTTAAATAGTCGCCTTTGTTCATCTGCAGTAAGTGTGCGACGTGGATTAGTTTTATCTAAGCGTTCTTGCAGCAACTGAAGAATGTTACTAATTGATTGCTTTTGATTGTCGTACCACTCACTCATTTGAATTTAGAAAGAGCTTCCGCATACAAGACTCTTTAGGATGCATTCCATCGTAGAATTCGTCATTGCTGCAACCAACTAAATCTCCATCATATGAACCGTTAATACCTACATCATTGCGGCTAGCGAAATCTCGAAACCAATCTTCTATTTCAAGAAAAATAGGCTTTTTTGATGCCATCAGTTGATAAAGTTCAGGATGATATGGCGAGAGGATAAAGTTAACCTTCACCCCATTGGATTGTAGGTATGAAACAAACATTTCTAAGTTTTTTATAGACTGATTATCATATTCGAAGTCATCCATTGCGTAATTAAGCAACTTAACAAATTCTGAGCTTATTTCTCTTGCTTGGTTAATATAGGTTTCGTTGTAGACATGAGAACCATCGTAAGCTTTTTTTGCGACAGCTTCTATGCTTCCATCTATTGGAATAGAAATATTTTGTAGAGACAAAATATTTCGCAACGAATCTAGTATAGATTCATCAGAATCTTCAGTTGATTGGTAGTCTTTTAGGCTAAGAAAAGGATAAGGTGTTTCATTACTAGACATTAATCCTTTCCAATGGCTATATAAATTGTAAATTGATCGGTATCTATTCTGACCATCATTGCTATTTATAAGCCAGGGGTCCGCTGCAATGTAAATTGTCTGATAATTTAGCTTAGTCAGTGCTTCAAGGCCAAAAGCGATATCATCTTCTATTGAAGCTCCACTTACTGTAAAACTTTGAATATCTTTTCCTATTATCTCTGAAGTTATCTGCATCACACGGCTTGAGCCCACAATTATGCTATCGACGTTTGAAAGTGGATACAAAAGTCGCGCTTCTATAAACTTTCTTTGATCCATATTTTCAAAATAGACAAATTGATTTTGAGAGAGCATCTTTGCTAACTTGTATTCGCTACCATTTGATACTTGCTTAGATGCATAGCCAACTGCAACAAGAACAACTAGTGCTCCGAAACTCATAATGAACATTGAACTGCGTTGTATTAAATCCTTATTGCGGAACGGTGCTTCAATATATTTCCAACTGAAGTAGGCACAAATAAAAGTTAACCCAATCAATATTAAAGAAATTTCAGTGTCCATCGAAACTTGGTTTTTAAACACCCTCGTAAATGCAAAGATAGGCTGATGCCAGAGATATGCTGAATAGCTAATCAACCCAATGCCAACAAACGCCTTAGTACTTAAAATTTTTGCGACAAAGGTGTCTTTATCAGCGTAGAGAACAAGGAAGACAACACCTAGTACTGGCGCTAATGCGTATACACTAGGAAACGGTGTAGTTTCATCATAGAAAAAGATGGAGAAGATAATTGCGGCTAAACCAATTAGTGCTAAGGAGTTGTTTTTTTGCACACCGCGCTTATGCACTATAAAGGCTGAGATGGATCCAAAAAATAACTCCCAAGCACGAGTTGGTGCAAGATAAAAATTAGCTCCAGCGTTGTTTCTCCAACCCCATTCACTTGTTAAAAAGCTAACTGCTAGCATCATAACAATCATCCAAAAAACTCTATTAATACCAAAGCGCCAAGCAATAATTAAAAAGAGTGGAAACAATACGTAGTATTGTTCCTCTACTGCCAAGCTCCAAGTATGCAACAAAGGATTCAGCTGAGCCGATTCAGCAAAATAACCTTGCTGTAACCAAAAAACAACATTCGATAGAAATAAGGAAACACCAATCAAGCCATTACCGAATTTGTTTAGCGCCACGTCTGATAGTAAAACCCAAGCAAATACTGAGCTTATGATCATTACAAATGATAGCGCTGGCAGTATTCGTCGCGCTCGTCTTTCGTAAAAGTTAACGAGGCTGAAACGCTGGCTCTCTAGATCTTCAATGAGGATTGTAGTAATCAAGTAACCACTGATTACAAAGAACACATCAACGCCTACAAAGCCCCCACTAAACAGCTCAAATCCAGCGTGGAAAAGAATTACTGGGACAACAGCTAGTGCTCGCAAGCCGTCTATTTCAGCGCGATATTTCATATAAACAATCCGTTAAGTAGCATTTAGGTGGGAAGGTAAACTTTACTTCTCTTTTGGTTTTCTGCCTTCAGCAATTGAGCCCTTAAGCATCCCAGCCGTAAAGCCAAACTCTTTGCATAACCGCTTCACTTCTTTGAGTGCGTTAGCACGTTCATTCTTCTTTGCTTCAGCCATCTTCTGCTGGATAATTTCCATCTCAGCTTTAAGTTCGTCATACGATTTCATCACACATCTCCTTCGAATAAGTGTCTATGTCATAATATAGATTTTAACGAAAGTTTGGAAGCACGTTTTTTTGACGTCTAGTGCTGTGTGTTGTAATTAGACAAAAGTATTTACACAGCGCCTCACTATGCCAGTCAGTCATTGTGTCAACCACACTGACATACAGCTATAAACCGTGCAGTTTTGACGGTTTTAACTATAGTAACTTACTGGTTTCGTTGATTCGGTAGCGGTGGTTGCGGACGAATAGGCGTAAAGTCTGTTCGTTCTGTGTCTTTTGGTGTCGTCTGTGGTGGTGTTTGTTTCTTGACTATCTTCGTCTTAGGAACAGCTACTGTCCGTGTCACTGTCTCTGGCTTAGCCATCTTCTTTGCTAATGCTACTACGCTGCTGCTAGTGCCTAGCATCAACTCAAGTGCTGCCCACTTTGTTTCATCATCCACACGCTCTATCTCACCACGTATGGCTTTTAAGCCTTGCTGTATGTCTTGTAGTGCACTCTTGTTCATACTGTTATTTAGCAACTTGTAGGGTGGGGTGGGTTAAAATCACCACCACACTTCTGTAAGTACTCCACCACAAGAATCCGCTGCACGAAATTTTGATACTTAAAACCCAATTTCGGATGACGACTTTGCTCGTTTGAAGTTACAGTGTTACTTGTCAAACTCTCACCTCGTCTTTCCACCACCCCACAGCATCAGAATTTATCTGCTTGTGACAACGTTCGCTGAGTTCAATGAACTGTTTGGCAAGCTGTGCGTGACGCTCTGTAGCCGTCATACAGCGTCCGTAGTGCTGCAGCTTGCTTGCACATATAGCCAAGGTACCAACACTTGGTTTTGCGCGCTTAAAACGCAGCGTACGCACGTAGCACTCGCTTCTGCACAGCCAATCTCTGCTAAATTCACTCTCACTGCTCACAGCACCAATCTGCTGCAATAACTCAAATACGTCGTTTAGAACCGTTTTCTGCATCCTTTTTTCCTCTGTTGATAAATAACTATATGCACAGCTTGTTAATGTTGCTGTGTATTTAGCACGTGTTGCTAGGTACAAATGAGATTAAGGTTGGTACGCCGATTGAAATAGTACTGCTGATGCCTTCTGATGTGAGAGGACAAGCAAACGGACTGCTCATTGTCTGCTTCAATGCACTACCCCAGTGATGCTGGGATGCCTTAAACGACACACCTATGTGTGATTAACGATTTTGCATTGCCGTAATGGTTGAATAGGAA
This sequence comes from Glaciecola punicea, assembly GCF_001756615.1. Lineage (NCBI taxonomy): Bacteria > Pseudomonadati > Pseudomonadota > Gammaproteobacteria > Alteromonadales > Alteromonadaceae > Glaciecola > Glaciecola punicea. The sequence continues at coordinate 32,463 of NZ_LZXY01000008.1, read as the reverse complement.
CACCTATTGTAAAGTGAGTTGGAAATGTCATTAAACCAACAAAGTCGCTGCGCTGCTTCTGGCTGGCTCGCAGCAATGACTTGCGTAAGACAGCACGTAATAGGTGATAGCAAAACCTACCTTCCTCGTAACAGAGTTGTGTAAGCCCAGTTGTGTAATCCTCAGTAAATGAGCGAAGAACTACAGTCATTGCCGTTTACGGCTTTGACTTGTTCTTCCTAGTAAATGAGTAATAGATAATTATTCATACAAAGAAATTAACGCTGTGTTGTTTGAGATTGAGCGAACGCGAAAGAACAAACGGCACAAGTAGTGTTAGCGAAGCTGACACTTAAACAGCACTTAAGAATATGTAAGAAAACAATGATTATCTTACTTTTCTACATAAGTCTTTGAATTATGGAAGGTATTTATAAGGCACATTCTGGTTGCTCAATACAAACATCAGAAAATACACTGTATGTACGAAAATATTACATTTAGGTGGTTTAGATGGCACAAGCAAAGACACTTAGCAAAGCAGAACTAAAGCAGCTGTTAGACGTAACTAATTCGTGCAGTCGTTATTCACAGCGTGATGCAACGATGCTGCTGTTTACGCACTTGTGTGGTTTACGCATAGGGGAAGTGGCTGCGCTGCGTTTTGACGACATACTTGATGCAAACGGCAACGTACGAGACGAAATGACACTTGATGCAGCACGTACCAAGTCCAAAAGAGCACGTAAGATATTTCTGCCAAAGCAGATGCAGCGTCAGCTAAAAGCATACACAAGCAGCGTAGCAAAGCGTCCACAGCACGGTTATTTGTTCTCTACACAAAAGGGTGCACGATTTAGTGCAAACACTGCTACACAGCATCTACAACGCTTGTACGCACGTGCTGGAATTGCTGGCGCTACGTCACACAGTGGCAGACGCACTTGGCTTACTGCACTTAGTCAGCGAGGCGTTAGCGTGTTTGTGCTAGCAGAGATGGCTGGGCACAGAAGTATTCAAACAACACAGCGCTATGTTTCAGTTAACGACGAGATGAAACGCAACGCTGCTGAGTTGATTTAGCTTACAGAGAAGTCAAAGAATATCTGTGTGGATACTTTGTCATCTTTACTGTTTGGCACCAATTTATTGCCTTCAGAACGGCAATTGTATTGCTCCTCTAACATCTTTTTGTTCTGTGGATAATCACTATTTAACATACGATACACTCCGTTATGTTCATCTAATTGAGTGAAGTAACGAACACTGCTTTCTGTCCAATACGGCGTACCCAATGTTAAACGAGTGTTAGTTGCCTTAGCTATATGTTGTACAGCTTTTTCATTTTCCAAAGCGATAACGTGATTGTGAGCTGTGCCTTCAATTAAGTCTGCATTACGCTTTGCGTCATACCAGAATGTTGCAATTTTCTCATTTCCATACACATCGCTTTGCGTAACATCAACATACTCACCTTCTGGAGTTTTCCAAATACTATGAAACATCCAAATGTACATACCATTACGGTAAAGTTCTTTCTTACGCATCAACAACCAACCACCAATTCGCTCACCACCAATTCTGTCAACTAAGTCTTGTACGTTTTGGTGACAATTCAGCACTACGCCAGTTCCAGTTACACCTTTAATGCGACGTTTAATAAGATAACAATCATCGCTAGACACTTGCTTCATAGCTTCACTAATCACTTTAGGAAGCTTGTTTGTGTAGTTAGTACCAATCATTCTCACTCCTTAAAGCACTTCAATAGTGCCATCTGCGTTACGTCTGTAGTCAGCTACAGCGTTAGTTAAACGGATTTCGTCGTTAAGGTGGTAATACGTCTTTTCAATCTGTGCCACGCTAGTGCCACACATATCTGCTATCTGTCTAAACGTTAAGCCACTCATAATGCGCTGCGTAATCATAAAGTGTCGTAGGCTGTAGGGGACTAAGTCACGTGTTTCCCTATCTGCAATATCTGCTAACTCAATCATCTTGTGCCAGTGATACAACATCATACGTTGTGTGATTTGGTTTTCACCATCAATCGTAAACACAAGTTCATCTGCGTTCGTTGGTTTAGCAATTTCGCGCAAGCGTTCGAAGTACTGTCCGTTACGACACAAGAAGGTACGGCTTGTGCGCACTTTACTTGTCTCAGCACGTACGTGAATACGTGCTAGCGTTTGCTCCGTACTGTTTGCTGAATGTCGCTCTAGCTGCACATCACTCCAACGTAACTGTCGCTGTTCACCAACTCGTAATCCACTGTTAGCTGCAACTAGCACATAGTGCTGCACGATTTTTCGCACTCTAAGCTCAGCGTCATCTAGCTTGTTGTGTTTGGCACAGTAAGTACGCATTGCGCGATAGAGTGTTTCGTATTCATCGTTAGTCAGTGTTGCACGACGTATTGCTTCGTTGCCTTTGTCCAAGCGTGGTAGCTTCTTAAATTCAAAGCCGTCTATGTGCGTTTCGCCATTCTTGTGCAGCCACTTCATCAATGCATTTATAGTGCTTTGTTCGTTTTGTACTGTGACTTGTTTGACTTTGGTGTTGGTGCTTTTGTGGCGATGGTAGAAGTAGTTTTCGCAATCAGTGCGTTCTAGCTCTTTGAGCTTGGTGTCTTTGCCAATGAAGCTAAGGAAGTGCTGAAGGTGTGTTGCGATTGTTGCTAAGCGTCCCTTAACAATATGCCCTAGTTCAACGTCACGTTTGCGAAAGCTCAAGTACTTCTCGACACCTTCTTTTGTAGTTATGGAGAAGTAACTCTTACCTTGCTGCAAGTTGCCGTAAATCTCTAAGTAAGCTGCTTTGCCACGTTCAATTGCTGTGCTTTCGCTGCGTGTGCGTAGGCTTTTACGTGCGTACTTGTTCTCTTTAGGCAACCACAAGCGAAACTGCCAATACTCGCCTCGCTTGTACACACAAGCTTCGTCAAATATGGCTATTTCGCCTTCAGCAAAGTTTTGTTTTTTAAGTACCACGTTTGCTCGCAGAGTTACTATTATTTTCAGTAGTCACACGTTTGTGCAACATTCTGTGTAACTGTACGAGAAAACTTCAATTAAATCAACGATTAATTTTATACGTGAAACAAATGTGTAAGTTAATTATTGTTTAATATCAATAACTTACACTAGAATAACTACTCCCATTCTATGGTCGCAGGAGGCTTACCTGAAATATCGTAAACAACTCTGGAAATGCCATCAACTTCATTAATAATACGATTAGAGACAATGCCCAAAAACTCATACGGTAAATGCGCCCAACGCGCAGTCATAAAATCAATTGTTTCAACGGCTCTTAAAGATACGACCCAGTCATACTTGCGCATGTCTCCCATAACGCCTACCGACTTGACCGGCAGAAATACCGTAAAGGCTTGGCTTACCTCGTGATAAAGGTTATGACGATGTAGTTCTTCAATAAAAATGGCGTCGGCTTTACGCAGTAAATCACAATATTCTTTTTTAATTTCACCCAGTACTCTTACCCCTAAACCCGGTCCAGGAAAAGGATGGCGGTAAAGCATGTCGTAAGGCAGCCCTAGTTCAAGGCCTATTTTGCGCACTTCATCTTTAAATAATTCACGTAAAGGCTCTACTAAGCCCATTTTCATATCGGCGGGCAGACCGCCTACATTATGATGTGATTTGATAACGTGTGCTTTACCTGTTTTAGAGCCTGCCGACTCAATTACATCGGGGTAAATGGTGCCTTGAGCAAGCCATTTCGCATTGGCTAACTTGCTTGACTCTTCATCAAATACATACACAAACTGATTGCCGATGATTTTGCGTTTTTTCTCTGGGTCGGTTTCGCCAGCCAGTGCGTCCAAAAATCTCTGCTGCGCCTCAATCTTGATGATATTTAAGCCAAAGTGATCGCCAAACCTATCCATTACTTGCTGACCTTCGTGCAAGCGAAGTAAGCCGTTGTCAACAAACACGCAGGTTAGTTGAGCACCAATAGCTTGGTGCAACAGCATCGCCGTAACAGAAGAGTCAACGCCGCCTGATAGGCCAAGAATAACTTCGTCATCACCCACCTGTTGTTTTATCCGTGCTACCGCATCTTCAATGATTGAAGCGGGTGTCCATAATTTTTCACAGCCGCAAATGGCCATAACAAACTGCTGCAGAATACGTGAGCCTTGTTTAGTATGCGTGACCTCGGGATGAAACTGCACGCCATAAAATCTCTTCTTTACGTTTACCATGCCAGCGTGCGGGCAGTTAGGCGTTTGTGCGATAGTTTCAAAGCCAGGCGGCACTTCTATAACCTTGTCACCATGACTCATCCACACGTCTAATAGTGCATTTCCCTGCGCGTTTATGCCATCTTCAATTTTATCAAACAAATGTGAAGGCTTCGGCAGTTCCACTTGCGCATAGCCAAACTCGCGCATATCAGAACCTTGCACTTTGCCGCCTAACTGATGCGCCATTGTTTGCATGCCGTAGCAAATACCTAAGACCGGTACACCTGCATTAAAAACATACTGCGGCGCGCGCGGGGAATTTCCCGCGCTTACCGACTCAGGACCACCCGACAAAATAATACCATCTGGTGCAAATTCTCTAATGTACTTTTCATTTACGTCCCAGGCCCAAAGTTCGCAGTAGACGCCTATCTCACGTACGCGCCGGGCGATGAGTTGAGTGTACTGTGACCCAAAATCAAGGATAAGAATTTTCTGACTATGAATATTAATCGACATTAAATGTCCTAAAAAGTAGACTACGTTTACAGGGACATACACATAATGGCAAGAGTATTCTCTGCCCACATGTATACTCCCCGCATAAAAACAAAAAGGGTATTCCCGTAATATGCCCTATCCTAAGCGATAGTTTGGTGCTTCTTTGGTAATGCTGACGTCGTGGACGTGTGACTCACCCATTCCTGCGGCAGTCACTTTTACAAACTTCGGCTTGGTGCGAAGCTCATCAATTGTCGCGCAGCCCGTTAAGCCCATCGCTGATCGCAAACCACCTAACTGCTGATGGATAATGGTAGAAATAGGACCTTTATAAGCCACTCGTCCTTCAATGCCTTCGGGGACTAATTTTTCAGCGCTGCTGCTAGTTTGAAAATATCGGTCTGAAGATCCATGGCTTTGGTTCATTGCGGCTAATGAACCCATGCCGCGATATGACTTGTAATAGCGGCCTTGATAAAGCTCCACTTCACCGGGAGCTTCTTCGGTGCCAGCCAGCATGCTGCCGACCATCACCGAGCTTGCGCCAGCAGCTAAGGCTTTTGCGATATCACCAGAAAAACGAATGCCGCCGTCAGCAATAACCGGAATGCCTAACTTATCAACGGCAGAAACAGCATCGCTTATAGCGGTTATTTGCGGTACGCCGCAGCCAGTAACTATACGAGTGGTGCAAATAGAGCCGGGGCCTATACCTACTTTAACAGCATCTACACCAGCCTTTGCTAATGCTAAAGCGCCCTCGGCGGTAGCCACATTGCCGGCAATAATTTGTAAATTGGGATATTGTTCGCGCACTTGCTTAACACGATCAATCACGCCTTGGGAATGGCCATGCGAGGTGTCAATTAAAAGTACGTCCACGCCTGCTTCAACCAGCAGTTTAATACGCTCTTCTGTGCCTGGCCCTACGCTTACCGCAGCGCCAACGCGTAATCTACCTTGCGCATCTTTGCAGGCGTTTGGTTTACTCTTAGCTTTTTGAAAATCTTTAACGGTAATTAAACCGGCTAGTTTAAAGCTATCGTCAACCACCAATATTTTTTCAATACGATATTGATGCATCAGCTCCATGACCTTGTCGGGGCTAACCTCAGCGGTCACCGTGACTAAGTTTTCTTTACTCGTCATGACTTTACTGACCGGCTCTTCAAGACGGTTTTCAAAACGCAAATCACGGCTGGTGACAATGCCTATTAAATTATTTTCGCCGTCTACCACAGGAAAACCAGAGTATCCTAGCTGCTTACTCATGGCGATTGTGGCGCCAATGGTGTCGCTTGCGCTCACCGTAACCGGGTCGAGCACCACACCACTTTCATATTTTTTGACGCGCAAAACATGATCGGCTTGCGCCTCGGGAGTCATATTCTTATGCACAAAGCCTATACCGCCTTCTTGCGCTAAGGCAATGGCAAGTGATGCTTCGGTAACTGTGTCCATAGCAGCAGACATAAGAGGGACATTTAAACTAATGCCGCGGGTGAGACGTGTTTTAAGGCTTACCATGTGTGGCAAAACTTGGGAGTGACTGGGTACTAAAAGTACGTCGTCAAAAGTATACGCTTCTTTTTCTATTCGTAACATGCAATTTGACCTATATACGAGTGGCTTAATTGCGGTGAGATTGTAGTATTTTTTCATATCTAGGTAAACTACAATTGCGTATTGTTTGAGAAAAATGTTTAATAAAGCCAATCTTTACACGTGAATTGGTCAAAAGGTAATATATTCAATTATGTTTGCAGTGCCCCAAGCCGTCAAAATAATCAGTGTTACCAAACTTAATCGCTTTGCCAAGCAGGTGCTTGAAAGTGAAATTGGACAAGTATGGGTTAGCGGTGAAATATCTAATTTTACGCGCGCTACTTCAGGCCACTGGTACTTCACCTTAAAAGATGACAAAGCGCAAGTACGCACCGCCATGTTCCGCGGGGCTAATCAAGGTGTAAGCTTTACCCCTAAACATGGCGACAAAGTGGTGGTTAAGGCGAATATAAGTTTGTATGAAGCTCGCGGCGACTATCAACTTATTGCCGTGGCCATGGAGCCCGAGGGCGAAGGCTTGCTTAAACAAGCCTTTGAAGCCTTAAAACTAAAACTACAAAACGAAGGTTTGTTTGCGCATGAAACTAAGCAAACCTTACCGGCTCATATCACTAAAATTGGCATTGTTACATCACAAACAGGCGCCGCCGTTCACGACATTTTGCATGTACTGGGCCGCCGAAACCCCAGCATAGAGGTAATTATTTACCCTAGCATGGTCCAAGGCGACGGCGCGGCGGCCTCTATTGCTAAACAAATTGAGCGCGCTAACATCAGAAATGAAGTCGATGTATTAATCGTCGGCAGAGGCGGCGGTTCACTTGAAGACCTATGGCCATTTAATGAAGAAATAGTCGCGCGCGCTATTTATGCCTCACATTTAGTGGTGGTGTCGGCAGTGGGTCATGAGGTAGATGTAACCATCGCTGATTTTGTTGCTGACATTCGCGCTGCTACACCATCAGCTGCCGCTGAATTACTTAGCACCGACAAACATGTACTAGAAAAGAACCTAAGTGAGCAAAAACGCTCACTTGTTCGGGCGCTCAACGACATGCTGGCGCAAAAAGAGCAGCAAAGAATGTCGCTACAGCAGCGATTGCAGGCGCAACATCCCGTTAAAAAGTTTAATCAAAACAGCCAGCAATTTGATTATTTGTACGCTAGACTATTGCAGCAACATCCTGCAAAAACAATTAAAGAAAAGCTTGAATCGCTTCACTATTTACACCAGCGTCTACAGGCACAGCACCCTCAGTTACGTTTACTTGCGCATAAACAAACACTCACTCGCTCGCATCAGCGATTAACTCAAGCCCTTACCAAACAGATCAATAACGCCAAACAGCAGCAGTCGAGCCAAGCAAAAAACATCTCGTTTTTATCGCCTGTTAATGACATAAAGCGAGCTAAGCAAGCTAGTCAAAAGCGTTTACTCGACTTAAGCAGTACAATGAAAGCATACGTGCTTAGCAAAGAACAACACTTAGGCAAAACAGCAGCATTACTCGATACTGTTAGTCCCTTAGCGACTTTATCGCGCGGATATAGTATGACGCTTAGCGAAAATATATTGCTAAGGTCGGTGAGAGACGTTCAAAAAAATCAGATAATTACTTCACAACTAGCCGATGGCGAAATAGTCTCCACAGTAAATTCAGTTTTGAAAACAGCTTCTCCCGCCTCACAGAGGAATTAGTTCACTGCGCTAAAACAGCAAATTTGATAGTCTTTAAACAGGATCTATAGTCTTATTTACTTCGTTACCTTACCTTTTGTCAGGTGAGGACAGTAGGCGCTTTCGTTTACGCTCTTGCGATACGGTAAGCTTACCTGGTTTGGCGTCAAAAGGATTTGAGCCTTCTCTAAACTCTATCTTTATGGGCGTCCCCATCATTGATAATGAACGCCGATAATAATTAGTTAAAAAACGCTTATAAGCATCCGGCAAATCTTTCACTTGGTTGCCATGTATGACAATTACCGGCGGATTGTAGCCACCCGCATGCGCATACTTCATTTTAACTCGTCTCCCACGCACCAAAGGCGGTTGATGATCGTGCTGTGCCATTTCCATTATATCAGTAAGCATAGACGTATTAATGCGCTTAGTGGCCGACTCGTATGCCTCTTGGACCGATTCGAATAAATGTCCCACTCCCGAGCCGTGTAGGGCTGAAATAAAATGCAAGCGAGCAAAATCAACAAAACCTAAACGGCGATCAAGCTCCTTTTTGACTTGGTCTTTGACGTGGTTGTCTAAACCGTCCCATTTGTTAACGGCAATGACTAAGGAGCGACCGGAGTTTAAAATAAAGCCCAACAGCGATAAGTCTTGTTCGGCAACACCCTCTCGCGCATCAACCACAAGCAAGACCACATTGGCTTCTTCAATCGCTTGGAGAGTTTTAACGATAGAAAATTTCTCAACAACGTCAGACACTTTCTTACGTTTTCTAACACCCGCGGTGTCTATTAAGACATATTCGCGACCATCGCGCTGCATAGGAATGAAAATACTGTCGCGGGTGGTACCGGGCAAATCATAAACAACAACGCGCTCTTCCCCTAAAATTCTATTCGTTAAGGTCGACTTGCCTACGTTAGGCTTACCCACAATAGCCAGTTTAATGGGCTGTGCTTGCAGCTGTTTAAGTTTTTCTTGTGCATCGATTGTTTCTTCTTCGATACTCGGTGGCGCTACATGCATGTCTTTAAATATCTTATCTAACGGCGACAACACCGCTTCTATTAGCTTAGACACACCGCGGCCATGCGCCGCAGCTATTTGTAACAAACTGCCCATGCCTAAAGTGTAAAAATCTGCGCTTTCGCTGTCGCCGTCTAGGCCATCAACCTTGTTAACCACAATATGAACGGGCTTTTCTTGCTTACGCAAATGCTCGCTTATACCAATATCAGTGGGCGTTAGTCCGTCTCTTGCATCAACTAAAAATAGCACAACGTCTGCTTCTTCTATGGCCAATAAAGACTGATGCGCCATGCGCGCGTCTATGCCTTGCTCATTGCCACTAATGCCGCCTGTATCAACCACGATAAACTGGCGCAGCTCAAAGGTAGCGGTGCCGTATTTGCGATCGCGGGTAAGACCAGGAAAATCCGCTACTAACGCGTCTCGAGTATTGGTTAAACGATTAAATAATGTAGACTTTCCAACATTTGGGCGCCCTACTAAGGCTATTACAGGTAACATTTTTTTCTCAAATTAGGTAATAAGTAAAAAAGCGCAAACAAAAACGCCAATGAGAGAACCATTGGCGAAGTTTAAACGCAATAATCAACGGGTGCACATTAATTAGATTATTCGGGCGTACTAAGCACACTAATTTCGCCGTCTCGGGTTTGCACAACAAGCAATCCGTCTATAAAAACAGGCTCATTGTATATAGCCTCGTTTTCTCCCCTTCCCACTTCTATGCGCGACACGTATTTTCCTTCGTCTTGCGTAAAGTAGTGCAAATAGCCGAATTTGTCGCCTACAGCAATGTAATCGCCCACGGGGGTAGCAGCGGTTAAATTTCTTCTTCTTAGCTCGCCATTAGACCAAAGCTCTACACCGTTGCGTCTGTCAATTGCATAAATACTGCTGTTGTTGTCTGTCACAAACAAGCGATTCCCATCGATAGACACATTGCGAAAAGAAGCGTATTCGCGCGTCCATATCACATTTCCAGAACGCAGCTCAATCGCGGCTAGTGAACCCCCATAGGATACCAGAAACACGGTGCCGCCAAAAACAAGCGGCTTAGAATCTATGTCAACTATGCGGTCAAGTTCAGTTGCGCCGGTGGGCTTAGCCACTTCCGATTCCCAAGCGGTTAGGCCGGTGTCAATGATACTGACTCTTACACGACCGTTAGCTAAACCAACAATAGCGCCACCAGCGGAGGCAGTTGGCGCCGATATACCTCTTAGCGTAAGGGGAGGAACATCAGAGTCATTTTGCCATTTTACTTCACCGGTAAGCGCATCTAAGCCCATTAATGAACCAGAAACAGTGTTAACAACGATTATGTTTGCGTCTGCAGCCGGTGCAGCTATCACTTCACTTGGTACATTCGTCTGCCAATTTATACTACCATCGGCCTCGTTTAATGAATAAACAACGCCGTCTTCAGTGCCAAAATAAATTGCATTGTAGGCCGCGGTTAAACCACCCGAGATTTTAGCAGATACCGAACCTGCAAATAAGCCATAGCCATTGCTAAAAGAGCTTTTGGTACTCTTACGGCTAATATCACGCGACCAAATGCGCTTACCCGTGTCAGGGTTAAGGGCAACAATTTCGCCCTGCCTGTCGGCGGCAAAAATTTTGCCGTAAGCCACCGCTGGGGTTAATCTTGAGAAAAATTTTTCTACGCCATCACCTACCGATTCAGACCATACAACTTCGGTTTCAAACGCCATGGTTATTTCCGGTAACTGCCTAATTTCTTTTTCTTCATCGTCGTCAAGCCAGCCACCTATGGTAGCGCAGCCGCTTATGCTCATGCCAAGTATAAGCGTAGTTGATAGCTTTAGAAATTTATTCAACATTGCCACCTATTTCTTGCGTTTTTGCAAATGCAATATTATCTCGCTTCATTTTTAAAGTAGGGTTGTTTGGCATTTGCGCCATTGCTATTGTGTAGGCATTTTGTGCGCCATCAAAATCGCCCATAGCTAACAAGGTATCGCCTCTTAACTCTTCGACTTGATTCTCAAAAGACGTTGATTCAAGCGAATTTAGCACCGCCAATGCTTCATCCTTTTCGTTCATTTGAAGATGCACGTTAGCTAAACGTATACGCGCAATATCGGCAATAGTTGAGTCTTGGCTAATGGCAGTTTTCAAATGCATTTTGGCATTTTCGTAATCTTCATCTTGCACTGCTCTTTGTGCCAGTATCATGGCAGCAAGTGGTGCGTAGCCTGTGTCACTTTTCTCAGCCACAAACGCCGCAAGGCCTTCTTTGTTGCCGTCATCTACGAAGCTTTCTAAGCTAGCATTATACGCTGCAGAAGCCTCTTCCTTCGCAATTACTTGTGAATCGTTATAAAAACGCCAGCCCCACAGTAAACCCAAACCAATGATCGCGCCAGCAATAATCGCCATACCATTGTCTTTCCAAAATTGCTTTATGGCCTGTACCTGCTGCTCTTCGGTTTCGTACCCTATCATTTTTATTGTTTCCTTATTTCAGATCTCAAAACATCGCGTTGATTTGTTTCAATATTTATTAATATGACTGTCGTTTAACCTCGTTGGCTAGTGAATGTCTGCCAGTAATGCTAATAATGTTTTTTCATTTACTTGGTTTTGAGGGCTTTCTTTACGTAACCACTTAATCCCAAAGGTATTCTCTTTGACTTCATTTTCACCAATAACGATGGCAACTTTCGCCCCGCTTGCATCAGCTTTTTTTAGTTGTTTTTTAAAGTTTCCACCGCCGCAGTGCAGCTGGACCTTTAAGTACGAAAACTGGTCGCGCAAATTCTCAGCCAGGCGCAATGCGATTAACGATGCATCAGCCCCTATTGCCGTCACGTAAACGTCGGCATGATTAACCATTGGCTCTAGCTGGGTAGACTCGATTAATAAAACCAATCGCTCAATACCCATCGCAAACCCTACGGCGGGAGTCGCTTTTGCGCCAAGCTGTTCCACTAAGCCGTCGTAGCGACCGCCTGCACAAACAGTACCTTGGGCTCCTAAAACATCGCTTACCCATTCGAAAACAGTACGATTATAATAATCGAGACCGCGCACTAAGGCTGGATTAACGTGGTATTTGATGCCTAAAGCGTCTAATCGTTCACATAAACTCATAAAATGTTGATGTGACTCTGGATCTAAATGATCAATAAGCTTAGGTGCATTTGCCACTATAGCCTGCGTATTTTTGTCTTTAGAGTCCAACACGCGCAGTACGTTGGTGTGCAGTCTTCGCTTGCTGTCTTCATCGAGTTGATCTACATGCTGACTTAAGTAGTCACTTAGTAGCGCTCGGTAATCGCTGCGCGCTTGAGCATTGCCTAAGGAGTTAATTTGCAGCGCTACTTTGTCACTTATACCAAATGACTTCCACAACCGAGCCCCTAGCAATATCATTTCTGCGTCTATATCAGGACCTTCAAAACCGAAAGCCTCCATACCTAACTGATGAAACTGCCTGTATCGACCTTTTTGTGGGCGCTCGTGCCTAAACATAGGGCCCATATACCACAGGCGCTGCTGCTGATTGTACAGCAAGCCATGCTGAGTACCTGCGCGCACGGCGCATGCGGTGCCTTCTGGGCGTAACGCTAAACTGTCGCCATTGCGATCTTCAAAAACATACATTTCTTTTTCGACAATGTCGGTAGCTTCCCCCACAGAGCGTTTGAATAAATCGGTGCTTTCTACAATAGGGGTACGAATTTCTTGATAATGGTAGCTATTGGCTAAGTCACGGATACGCGCTTCAACAAACTGCCAAACAGGTGTTTGTGAAGGTAAGCAGTCATTCATACCACGAATTGCTTGAATAGTTTTAGACACTGATAACTCGCGTTACTGATAAAGCGCAATAGTATAAGGATTTTGGTACGTGGGGTAAAGAAATTAAGCGCGCAAAGCACACTTATAGTAAGCTTTTATGCATCCCCATTTGACACCAAAACATCAATTCTATTTTTTTCATCAAGCATTGCTGTTTTTGCGGCAACTTTTGCGCGGATTTTTTGCTCAAGTTTATCCACTAACTGATCGTTTGCAAAACGCTCGCGTTGACGAATACCATCCTCATAAAACCCGCTCATGTTGCGCGCACCCGTTAGGCCTATATCGGAAATCTCAGCCTCACCAGGGCCATTTACTACGCATCCTATTATAGACACGTCTAAAGGCATTATAATGTCCTCTAATCTTTGTTCAAGCGCATTCACGGTGCTTATTACATCAAACTCTTGCCTTGAACAGCTAGGACAGGCAATCAGATTAATGCCTCGGGCACGTATACGCAGCGATTTGAGAATATCAAAGCCCACTTTAATTTCTTCGACCGGGTCTGCGGCCAATGACACACGAATAGTATCGCCTATGCCTTCAGCTAGCAGCATACCTAAACCGACCGCGCTTTTGACAGAACCCGAACGCAGCCCACCTGCTTCTGTAATACCCAAATGCAAAGGCTGACTTATCTGTTTAGCCAGCAGCCTGTAAGCCCCTACCGCGAGAAATACATCAGAAGCCTTGACCGAAACTTTAAATTGGTCAAAGTTTAATTTATCGAGAATATCAACATGGCGCATAGCAGACTCTAATAATGCCTGCGGTGTAGGTTCACCATACTTTTCTTGTAAATCACGCTCTAGAGAGCCGCCGTTTACGCCAATTCGAATAGGGATATTATAGAAGCGGGCGCAGGCTACGACGCTCTTAACACGCTCAATATTACCAATATTGCCAGGGTTAATGCGCAGACAGTCTGCGCCATACTCCGCTACCTTAAGCGCTATTCGGTAGTCAAAGTGAATATCGGCCACTAAGGGAATACTCACTTGCTGCTTAATCAGCTTAAATGCTTCAGCCGCGTCCATAGTAGGCACCGACACTCGAACAATGTCAGCGCCAACGGCTTGGATTCTGTTGATTTGCGCAACGGTTGCAGCAACGTCAAGCGTTTCGGTGTTAGTCATTGACTGCACCGCAATGGGTGCACCATCACCAACCGGCACACTGCCAACGTTAATACGAGTAGATGGACGACGCTTTATGGGAGATTCTGAAAACATTCCTAGCTCTCAACTGTTAAAGTAAAATTAGCCGCTTGACCCGAGGGGTATACGGACATGTCGATGGCTTTCCCGCCAAAATCGATATCCACATTGTCAGGTGTACATAAAATTATCTCAATGGGCGCTAAACCTGACACTTCCATTACGCGCCCCTGCTTTTTGATACCAATAGCAATTGTTTCATTGTTTACATCTTTTACGCTCACCCAACAGTCTGTTTTGAAGGTGAACGCCATATTTATGCTGCCATCAGCGTTCATACGCACGCCATTCACCACCTTTGCAGACGTTGCAGGGCTTATGTTAACAATGTTAGGTACAGCAGTTTGAAACTGCTGGTTAGCTTCATTGTCTGTTTGGTCTGTTTGGTCTGTTTGCTCTAACACCTCAGCGTTAGCGTCGAGGCCTTGCTCTGAGTCTTCATTTTCGCTTAAATTGGTAATGTTAGATGCGCTGTTGTCAATGTCTTCTTCTAGGATTTCCGGTCCGGTGTTTAAGCGGGCAATGTCTTGTTGTTCTAAGTTTAAGCCAAGCACACTCTCTTTTTTGCCAATACTATCAGTTTCAGAAGAACTTGTGCTTGCCCCATCCTCAGACTGTTCACTCTCACTAAACAATTTATCAAGTGTTTCTGATACAAAACGTTGCGAAGTCGTAAGAGAGTCTGATTGCTGCGCCCACCAGCCAATGACAGACCCTAACACTAATAGAGCCACCACAACAGTAACCATATTCCATTTATGATCATCGGCTTCGCGTGACACTCTTTTAGAAAAACTCTGTAACTTAGCGGGCTGATTACTACGCGAATGAATTCTCTCGTAAGCATCAAGCAAGGGCTGTACTTCTAGATAAACCAATTTTGCATACAAGCGCACGTAGCCTTTACTAAATATCAGTGAAACGCCCGGCTCTAAAGCATCATTTTCAACTGCCTTAACACTGTTTGGACGAAGATGAAGCCTGTCTGCTACTTGCTGCTGGGTCAAACCCAAGTCTTCACGTGCTTTTTTTAACTGTTTGCCTGGACTATTTTCGTAATCAACACTTTGGGTCTCTGCGTTAACCGATGACGATGTTTGTTGTAATTTTTTGTCTTCATCACTCATTTTAAATTGGTTCCTTTACCCACAACTTAGTGCCTATTCGGATCGAAGATGCATCTTCTAAGTTATTCCATTCTAGCAGTTTTCTTATCTTCACGTTATATTTCAGCGAAATGCGATATAAATTTTCTTTTGCCTGAACAATATGAAACTGTCTTAGTTGCGTAGCTACTGCGTCTGGAATATCTACAGCGGGTATTTGCGTCATCTGTGTCGATTCAGATGCCAAGTTACTCTCATTCTGACTAGCCGGATTCGCAGCATTACTGGTCGCAATGTCATCCATGGTAATGGTAGAACTGGCGGGTATGTCGCCCACTTGGGAACGCGCATTATTGTCCGGTCTAATTTTTTGTGTAATGGCCATATTAGCTTGAAACTTACCAATATGTTCCAATGCTTTTGCTGTATTTGGATAAGACGGATACAGCGTTCTTAATAGTTCAGAGTATTCTACCGCTGCGCGAACATCATTTTGTCCTTGCGCGACTTGAAATGACAGCCACAAAGACTCTTTGGAAACACCCGCGCTTCGCTCATACTTAAATAGTGACCTTTTTGCAGCGTCAAACTGACTTGTTTGCATATATAACTGCGACACAAAGAGCAGGCTTGAAGCGCGCGTGGGCTGATGATTAAGCGCACTGTCAAAGTATGCAATTGCCTCTTCTATTTTCCCTTGGGTTTGTGCACATATGGCTAAATTCTCATAGGTTTGAGCCGTTGATACATACCGTTTATCGTCTACGGCTCTCAAAAAATATCGCTTTGCCTGCTCGTAGTCGCCCTGCTTACACAAAAAAGCCCCGTAGCTGTTTAATACATCGGGGTCGTTATTAGAATAATCTATCGCTTGCTTATAATACTCTTGCGCGCGCGTAACTTCGTCTACCTGCTGGTAATAAAACGCCATGGCAAAGTTTGCTTGCCCCGAGAGAGGATCGAACTCTAAGGCTCTGTCTAAGTTAAATTTTGCTTGACTGAAACTGCCATTTTTTAAATACGTTAAGCCTAAGCTTACCCGTGTTTTGGCCGCTTCCACTTTATCAAAATCACCCGCTCCTTTAAATCTCTTATCGGCGGGTTGAGACCCACAAGCACTTAATATAAGCACTACTGCGACTACACATATTTTCTTCAACATAAGACCTTCGCCTTTAGCTCCTCACTATTGAAAATATAGTGCAGGCCTGATTACTGGGTTACTCTGACCGATATTGGTTTGCCTTGCATTTGCTTCTTTAATAGGCGCTTTGTTCTATCCACCACGTCGCCTACTAACTGTCCGCAGGCAGCATCAATATCATCACCTCTGGTTTTTCTGACTACGGTGGTAAAACCATAGCTCATTAGTACTTTAGAAAAGCGATCTATTCTAGAATTGCTAGAGCAGGTATAAGGCGAACCAGGGTAAGGATTAAACGGAATTAAATTAATCTTACTTGGCGTATCTTGTAACACTCTGGCTAGTGCATGAGCCTGGTCTGTGCTGTCGTTAACACCATTAAGCATTACATACTCCACCGTTACTCTACCCTGATTAGCTTTTGACTTAGCTAAATAACGCCTAACGGCCGCCAAAAACTCTTCAATAGGGTACTTTTTGTTCACCGGCACTAATTCATCGCGCAGTTCATTGTCTGCTGCGTGCAAGGATATCGCCAATGCCACATCTATTTGATCACCCAGCATGTCTAGGGCAGGCACAACGCCCGAAGTTGACAAGGTCACACGGCGTTTAGATAAACCAAACCCGAAATCGTCAAGCATTATGTCCATCGCGGGCACGACATTTTTTAAATTCAGTAACGGCTCTCCCATGCCCATCATGACGACATTTGTAATAGGACGTTTTGATGTATCTTTTGACAAGCCAATAAAAGTCGCCACTCGCCATACTTGGCCAATAATTTCCGCTACCGACAAATTGCGATTGAAGCCTTGCTGCGCGGTAGAGCAAAACGTGCATTCAAGCGCACAGCCCACTTGCGAAGACACACATAAAGTAGCGCGATCGGTTTCGGGGATCCATACTGTTTCTACTTCTTGCCCGCCATCGAGCATTATAGCAAACTTGATGGTACCGTCTGAGGCTTGCTGATGCTCAGATATTTCAGGAGCACGCACTTCGCATAGGGCAATGAGCTTTGCACGTAAATCTTTATTTAAATTGGTCATTTTGGTGAAGTCGCATTGGCCTTCTTGATAAATCCACTTCATCAACTGCTCTGTTCTGAAAGGTTTCTCACCAATGCTCGACAAGTACTCGCGTAAACCATTGCGGTTAAAGTTAAGTAAATTGACTTTTTTTGTCTGCGCGGCAGTTTTATCCTGCGCAGCCCCTTGTACGATAACCGACATGTAACACCTATCTAAACAAATATTTATATATAACGATGACCCTACTGTATGTGAGTCGACTCAATTTTAAGTTCACTTTTGATGAAAAAAGGGAGCAATTGCTCCCTTTTTCCCAAAATGTACTCATGCTTAGCGTGTGCGTGGGCAAATCTCTTCATCAGAGAAGAAATACGCTATCTCACGCGCCGCTGATTCTGGCGCATCTGAACCGTGAACTGCATTTTCATCAATTGATGCAGCGTAATCAGACCGCAAAGTGCCTGCGGCAGCATCGCTTGGGTTAGTTGCACCCATTATTTCCCGATTGCTAAGAACTGCATTTTCGCCTTCTAAGACTTGCACCATAACCGGACCTGAAGTCATAAAGTCCACTAAAGCACCAAAAAATGGACGTTCTTTGTGTTCAGCATAAAAGCCTTCGGCTTTATCTTTGCTCAAATGAAGCATTTTCGACGCAACTATTCGTAAGCCTGCTGATTCGAAGCGATTATATATTGCGCCTATTGCATTTTTAGCAACTGCGTCTGGTTTAATTATCGAAAAAGTTCGTTCTAAAGCCATGTTTTTTTCCTACTTATTCAAATTTTTTGTGTGTATTTTATTACAAACGCTTGCGCTAAATATGTTCTTATATAACGTTCTTCAACGAAATAACGCATATCTTATTTGGCAATGCGCTCAACAAAGTCGTATTAGTGCACATAATTATATGCAAATACACTATAAAACACTAATCTAATTTTGATTAATGTTGCTCCAACACATGGTTGATGTGCTTTATGGGTACTAAAGACTTAATGATGAACCCAATCAACGGTATTCAAATCGACGCCGTCTTTGAACATGTCCCATAAAGGTGAGATCTCTCTTAGTTTGTCAATTTTGCTTAAAATTACATCAATAACATAGTCTATTTCTGCTTCTGTAGTGAAGCGGCCTAAACTAAAACGAATAGAGCTGTGCGCTAGTTCATCAGTTAAGCCTAGCGCGCGCAGAACGTATGATGACTCTAAACTGGCTGATGTACAGGCTGAACCTGATGAAACCGCCATGTCTTTAAGCGCCATAATTAGGGATTCGCCTTCAACATAGTTGAAACTAACGTTAAGGTTATGCGCTATACGCTGCTCTAAGTCTCCGTTAAGATATACTTCTTCCATATTTTTAATGCCGTTCCACAATTTGTTGCGCAACATAAGAATACGGGCACTTTCAGTTGCCATTTCTTCTTTAGCTATTCTGAACGCTTCCCCCATTCCCACGATTTGGTGCGTGGCTAAGGTACCTGAACGCATACCTCTTTCATGACCACCGCCGTGCATTTGCGCTTCAACTCTAACGCGTGGTTTGCGCGATACATACAACGCGCCTATACCTTTGGGGCCATACGTTTTATGCGCCGAAAAAGACATTAAATCAACTTTCATGGTCTGTAAATCAATTGGGATTTTACCTGTGCTTTGGGCTGCGTCTACGTGAAAGATAATTTTGCGTGAACGGCATATCTCGCCAATGGCCGCAATATCTTGAATCACGCCTATCTCATTGTTTACGTGCATAATAGAAACTAAGACAGTGTCATCACGCATAGCAGCTTGAAGTTCGTCTAAATCGACTATACCATTTGCCTTTGGCAGCATATAGCTTACTTCAAAACCTTCACGCTCTAGCTGGCGTGTACTATCAAGCACAGCTTTGTGTTCAGTTTTTAGGGTAATAATGTGCTTACCGCGTTTTTTATAAAACGCGGCAGCACCCTTAATAGCGAGGTTGTTTGATTCAGTTGCGCCTGATGTAAACACAATCTCGCGTGGGTCAGCGTTAACAAGCGCTGCAATGTTATTACGTGCGATGTCTACTGCTTCCTCTGCTACCCAACCGAACTTGTGTGATCTTGACGCCGGATTGCCAAAGTTACCTTCAAGTGACAAACACTCTCTCATCGCGTCAGCGACACGCGGGTCAACTGGCGTAGTAGATGAATAATCTAGATAAATAGGTAGGGTTAATTCACTCATCTTTTACTCCGCTTATAGCTGCATACTAATTTCAATGTTATTTGAATTAGATATAGCAGTTTAATCTTGTCTGCCCGGGACTTTTTGAATGAAGGCTATTCTATATACTTGACTGTTTTAGTCAAGTACTGTTTAAACCCTCATAGCTAGATCAAACGACACCTGTTGATGCTTAGTCCTTCTTTGATTCACTAACGGTTTTGTCAACCGCAGAGAGCATACCGCGCAAAATCGCAAGCTCTTGCGACTCTAAACGGGTGCGTGTAAACATGCGCCTCACTTTTGACATAATAACACCGGGGTGCTTTGAACGGATAAAGCCGGCTTTAGCAAACGTTGATTCAAAATGTACATAAAACTTTTCTAATTCTTTGCTTAGTGGATACGGGTTTTCAAGTGCCTCGCGCTCTATATATGGCGCGCGCTGAAGCGCAATATGATGCTGACGAATCTCATAGCACAGCGTTTGCACCGCAGCTGCTAAGTTCAATGAGCTATATTCAGGATTAGCGTCTATGCATACATGAAAGTTACACTGCTGTAATTCTTCATTTGACAGCCCGTTGTTTTCTCTGCCAAATACCAAAGCAACAGGGTAATTAGCCGCTTCAGTAATTAATTTATCGCCGCACTCGCGTGAATCTAGCATAGGCCAAGACAAAGTGCGTGAACGTGCAGATGTGCCTACCACTAAACCGCAGTCTGCGATGGCTTCTTGTAAAGTATTCACAATAGTAGCGTTGGCTAAAATATCGGTAGCGCCAGCGGCCAAAGCACTTGCTTTACTGTCGGGTTTGGTAACTGGGTCAACCAAGTATAAATTCTTCAAACCCATGGTCTTCATGGCCCGGGCAGCCGATCCAATATTACCAGTATGAGAGGTATTAACGAGTACAATTCTAATGGCGTCAAGCATGATAAATCCTACAAACCAGTTATATTATGCTGTAATTAATGTGGCGTATATTGAGCGAGTTAACTCAACTCTTACACAATACAATACGCACGAACAGCGGGTATTTTAACAGCAATATTGTAGCACACAGAAAAGCGATTGCGACGATTTGAAAGCTATCTTTAGCCAGAGCTTCTAAGTTTTATTTACAGTCAATTGAGCCTAGGGCTAAGTTCTGCTAGACTACGCGACGATTTCAACTATGTTCTTTTTACAATTTGGTGGGTACTATGCATCCTATGCTTAATATTGCTGTGCGCGCGGCGCGTGCGGCGGGAAATGTGATAACGCGCGGTTATGAAAACCGCAGCGATTTAGAAATTCAGTCAAAAGGCGCTCACGATTTTGTGACTAAAATCGATAAAGAAGCCGAATTAACCATTATTAGCAAAATTCAGCAATCGTTTCCAGATCACTCTTTTATAGGCGAAGAGGGCGGCAACATAAAAGGCAATAGCGACTTCACATGGATTATTGACCCACTAGATGGTACTAGCAATTTCATCACGGGTATTCCTCACTTTGCTGTTTCTATTGCCTTAATGTTTAAAGGCAGACTTGACCAAGCGGTTATATTCGACCCTATCAGAGGTGAATTATTCACCGCAACTAAAGGCAGTGGCGCGCAGTTAAATGGCTACCGTTTGCGCTGCACCAAAGCAAAAGATTTATCTAATACTCTACTGGCCACGGCCATTCCCTTTAGAAACAAATCAAATCTTGAAGACGATTTAGCAAAATTTGCTAAAGTCTTTAAAGACTGTGGCGACATTAGACGCTCAGGCTCAGCGGCACTCGATTTGGCCTATGTAGCCGCCGGTCGCTATGATGGCTACTGGGAAAAGGGTCTTAAGGCCTGGGATATGGCAGCGGGCGCACTATTAGTGAAAGAATCTGGCGGTTTAGTAACTGATTATGCGGGTAACAACGACCCACTTTATACTGAAATGGCAACGCCAAGCAGTGCTAACGGTTTGGTAGCAGGCAACCCGCGCGTAGTACAAAGCATTGTGAAGCGCTTACAATAGCAACGCTCGTTTAAAAAAAGACTAGGCGCTTATAATACAACAAGCGCTTGGTCCAATCATTAAACGTTTTCATCAAGCCCATTCCTCGCCATGTTTAACTACTGGGTTTCTAAATCTAATATCATCATTATGTCTTGACCAACCCATTCTGCCTCTGGGTCAGAATCATAGCCAATGCGATAGTCTAAGCGGTTGATGGCAAAGTTAGCGCTAAGTTTATTACCTGTTTGCTTCAAAAAGAAGGTTTGTGTTTTGCTAAACCCTCTTAAGGTAAGCTGACCGCTCACCTTAAAGCCGCCGTCTATCATTTCAACCGAGTCACTAACAAAGCTTCCTTGAGGATGATTTTTCACATCAAACCAATCCCCCTCTAACAGAGCAGTGTCGTAAGTAAAGTCACCGGTTTTGGCAGAACGTAGGTCAAACGAAGCAGTAATACTGGGATTACTGTGAGGAGGTAGGACTAAATCTGCCTGCCACTTTTCAAATACGCCGCTAAACTTCATACCTACGTGCTCGCCTGAAAAACCTACCTTGCTGCCCTTGTTATCGACTGTATAAGTGTTTAATGCGTACACCGACGCGCTCACGATGCACAAAGCTACGAATAAGCCCGCATATCGCAATCTTGTCAACTTGCCCACCAGAGCATTCATCATTGTTTTGACCACCACATTCTTTTCAGTAAGTTAATTTTATGTTTTTTCTTGTGCCATACGACCGCCGAAATATGGCCCAATATTAACGTTGCCAAGCTTATGGCTGTTATCCAATGTACGTTATTTGCGATTGTTTCAATGGCTTTGTTACGGGCAACACCAGGAACATGAGGCCAATTTATCCAGTCAACAAATACCAAAGTGGGCAAGCCAAAGGGGCTGGCCGACACCATTAACCAGCCCGACAGCGGCATAGTAATAAGCGCTATATATAAAGCAGTGTGCCCAAGCTTGGCCTGCAGATTTTCTGTTGGCGTGAGTGCGTCTAATGCTGCTGGTGCTTTGGTAAATATTCTTACGCCAATACGCAATAATATTGCCCATAGCATAATAACACCCGACGCTTTATGAATTTGGAATAGCCGGAATTGATCGGCTCTAGATATATCGGCATATACCATGTACAGGCCGCTAGCAAACATAAACATTAAGCCTAAAACAATTGACCAATGCAGCAATATACTTAAGCTATGGTAGCGATTGCCTTGACCCGCACCTGACATTAGACTCATACTATTGCATCACCGCGTGCTATTGAGTTTTTGCAAACTCGCCTTCAATCATCACTTTTACTTCGTCGCCTATATTGGGCACAAACTTCGACATGCCCCAGTCGGAACGTTTAATAGTCGTGGTGGCTGAAAACCCCATTGTTGGTTTGCCGCTAAAGGGCTGGCGTTCCATTGCACCGTTGAAAATAACATCTAACGTTACCGGCTTTGAAACACCTAAAAAGCGCAGATCGCCTTGCATAAGTGCGGTTTTTTCGCCCGTCATTTCAATTGACGTCGACGCAAAATCTATACTGGCGAATTTTGGCGCATTAAACCAGTCTTCATCTGTTGCCAGAATTTGATCAAAGTCTTTCTCATCTGCATTAGGGTAAGCGGTTTGAATAGACATTGGGTTAATAGTTGCAACGACCCGACTGGCCTCAATATTATTGGGCTTATAGTCAATGCTTGCATCAAAATCGGCAAAGCGCGCCACATAATTAGTTAAACCCAAATGAGACACTTTCCAGATAACCGACGCATGACTCAGATCTAAGGTGTATTCACCTTCAGGCATATTGTTAAAGGGGCTTTTCGCAAATACCCAGGACACACAGCCCGCCAATGTAATTACAACTACTGCAACTGATATTTTTATAAATTTCATACTAATAGGCTCCTAATTAACGCGTGAATGTTTAATAGTTTTGAATTTGCTGTTGTATCGACGCAGTCAAATCAGACGGAATACACAGCTGATTTGCCAATGCCTGTAAATACGCTTGCGAATCTTGATGCTCTAAATCTAAAGCGGTTGCGCTAGCCGCATAAACCTCAATACCGGTTTGTGCGTTAGGTACCTGAGATACTAGACTGGCTAAATCGAGGGGCTTTCTAAGCTCGTCAAACAATGTGGCTTTTTCTTCTACGCTAAGGTCCATTGAATCAACTTGGGCAAAAATACGCTGACGCTCGTCGTTATCAATGTGCCCATCGCAGTGAGCAGCAGTAATCATCGCGCGCATTAATAGCATTTGTCCGTTAGGGTTGTTATCGTCTACCACTTCTTCAAACTGCTTCTGCTGTATTCTAGCGGGCGCAAAATCAAACTGAGCGCCTTTATGGGCAACGTGATGCTGCTCTTGATTAAAGGTTTGCGGCATACTCTGCGTTTGGTTATTGGCTAAGGCTTGTGGCTCCTGCTGCGGACTAGTTGTTTGTTGAGCACTTTGATTCTTGGCCGAGTAATTTTGATATGCTTTCCAAGCTAAACCCCCTACTGCAGCTAAAGCACCTACTTTAAGCACTGAGCCACCAACTTTACGGCCTTTTTTACTGGCGATCATACTGGTTAGTCCGCCGCCGGCAACACCGCCCATAAAACCGCTCAATGCGCCTGAGCTAGTTAAGCCGCCAATCATCTTTTTTAAGTCCATCCGTCACTCCAAAAATTATTATTATTAATGTTGACAACAGTTATACGAAAAGATTACATAAACTGGCTCAGATTGTTTATGAAATTTTTCATATCAGGGTTTTAAGGGGATTTGAAAAGATAAAACCCCAATAATTATTCATTATTAGGGTTTTCATTGGACGTGATTAGACTGTGTTAGATAGACTCTAAATCTTCGCCTTCCTTTTCAACTTCTTCGGGTATTAAATCTTCTTTGCTGACGCCTAAGGCTAAGGCAACGGCGCTTGCGATATACACAGACGAATATGTCCCTATAAATACACCAAACAATAGTGCTGTTGCGAAGCCGTGTATTAATTCACCCCCTTTATAAAAAAGCGCAACCAGTACTAGGATGGTAGTTAATGAAGTAATAATAGTGCGGTTAAGGGTTTGGGTAAGTGAAATATTCACTATTTCTAGCGGTGTTCCCTTGCGGATTTTTCTGAAATTCTCACGAATTCTGTCCGATACCACAATGGTGTCGTTGAGTGAGTAACCTATTACCGCCAACAACGCCGCCAAGACAGTCAAATCAAACTCTAATTTGAAAATAGAGAACATCCCCAAGGTAATAAGCACATCGTGCAAAAGCGCCGATACCGAACCAAGCGCAAACCGGTATTCAAAACGCATTGCTACGTATAACAATATGCATATTAGCGCCACCAGCATTGCTAAGCCCCCTTGTTCGGTGAGTTCTTCACCAATACTTGGACCAACAAAACTGATACTTTGCACCAAAACGGTGGCATTTTTTGCGCTTAATGCCTCAACCACCATGCCGCCAATTTCATCCTTAGGTAAATCATCTCGTGGAGCAATTCTGATTAGTACATCTTGGCTACTGCCAAAGTTTTGTACAATCGCCTCCGGAAAGTTGGCGTCTGCTAAATCGGTTCTCACTTGCGTTAAATTAGCGCCGTCCGGGTAGGCCACCTGAATTTCTGTTCCGCCAGTAAAGTCTAAACCCCAGTTTAATTGATTGACCGCAAGTGAGGCGACTGAAGCAAATATTAATAGGGTTGAAAAAATTAAGGCGGGCAACCTAAATCTCATGAAGTCAACGGGCTTATCTAATCTCAACAGTTGAAATTTCATCTGCTACCTCCTTAAATCATTAGCGACTTGACGCGTTTACCGCCCCAAATCATGTTAACTATTACGCGCGATACAATAATGGCAGTAAACATCGATGTTGCAATGCCTATCATTAGTGTAATCGAGAAGCCTTTTATAGGGCCCGTTCCTACTGCAAACAAAATCATGCCTGCAATGAAAGTGGTAATATTGGCGTCTAAAATAGTTGAAAACGCATTGTCATAGCCAAAGTGAATAGCCTGTTGTGGGCTTCTGCCTTCACGGATTTCTTCTCGTATTCGTTCAAATATTAACACGTTAGCGTCAACCGCCATACCAACGGTTAATACGATACCCGCCATACCGGGAAGCGTTAACGTTGCACCAGGTATCATCGACATAATGCCCACGATCATGATCAGGTTTACCACTAGTCCAATATTGGCGACCAGACCAAACGCCCTATAGTAAATGAGCATAAAGGCAAGCACCGCAATTAAGCCGTATATAATTGCCTGCATGCCTAGTTTGACGTTTTCAGCGCCTAGGCTTGGCCCTACCGTACGCTCTTCCACAATTTGAATAGGCGCTATTAGCGCTCCTGCACGTAATAGCAAGCTTAAATCTCTTGCTTCTTTCGCGTTATCGATACCGGTAATTCTAAACGAGTTACCTAAGCGAGCCTGAATAGTCGCTACGTTTATGACTTCTTCATGCTTCTCAAAAATAAGTTTGTCTTCACTGTCGCGCTCACCTGTAGACTTGTATTCAATAAATACAGTGGCCATAGGCTTGCCAATGTTGTCTTTGGTGGCATTTGACATTTTACTGCCGCCTTTAGAATCAAGCGAAATGTTTACCTGCGGGAAGCCATTTTCGTCGGTGCTACTGTTAGCGTCAATAATGTGGCTGCCCTGAAGCATAACTTGTTTACGCAGTAAAATAGGCTGGCCGTTGCGATCGAAGTTTAGCTGCGAGGAAGCTGGAATACGTCCATTTACTGCATCGCGTACGTCATTAGTTTGATCAACTAGCCTAAAATCAAGGGTGGCGGTGGCGTTTAGAATTTCTCTGGCAAGGGTAGAGTCCTGTATGCCGGGAAGCTGAACAACTATGCGCTCTGATCCTTGTTTTTGTACCAAGGGCTCTGCTACGCCTAATTGATTTACACGGCTGCGAATAATAGTAATATTTTGCTTAACCGCATAGTCTTTAATCTCCGATAGGCGGGCGTCGGTGAAGCTTGCACGAAGAGTTAGCGCATCGCGTTCACTAAACAGCATGTTGCGATAGTTATTACGTAAGAAAAATTGAGCGTCCTCAAGGACCTGCGGATCTCTAAAAGAAATCTCGATAAAATCGCCAGCTTGACTCACCGCACGGTAACGCAGGCTTTCTTGGCGAAGCTGTGTTTGGAAGTCGTCAATGGTGTCTTCAAATGCCTTACTGACCGCACTCTTCATATCCACTTCCATTAAAAAATGTATACCGCCGCGCAAATCAAGGCCGAGTTTCATGGGCGCTGCGTTTAGCGCTTCTAGCCAATCAGGCGTATCGGGCGCTAAATTCATTGCGACTATGAAATTGTCGCTAAATGCATCGTGTAAATGCTCGCGCGCAAGAAGTTGAGTGTCGGAGTCATTTAACCTAACTAGTAGTTGGTCATTTTTAAATTCAACCGCTTTGAAGGCAATATTTGCTTCGCGCATGCTCGCTTCAACGTCGGCGATCATTTGCGGGCTAACAGTGGAGGTTTTGCCTGACGAAATTTGCACAGCATGATCTTCGCCATATAAGTTCGGCAAGGCATATAGCGTACACATACTTAGCACGAAAACAACTAACACGTATTTCCAAATAGGATTTTGGTTTAACACAATTACTTCCTACATGCCTTGCATACCGCGCCCGCAGTGACGAGCAGCGAAATGCCGGCTTTATTTTATATTGACTTCATAGTGCCTTTTGGCAATACCGCACTAATCGCTGATTTTTGAACAACGATTTGATTAGCTTCATTTAATGAAATTTCAATAAAATCCTTGTCATCTGCAACTTTAGTCACTTTACCCACAATACCGCCTTGGGTTAACACTTCATCGCCCTTGCCAATTGAAGAGATTAAGTTTTTATGCTCTTTTACGCGCTTAGCCTGCGGACGATATAAAAGAAAATAAAAGATTAAACCAAAAACGGCTAACATTATTAGCATTTCGTAGCCGGGCCCGTCTGATACGCCGCCCGCTGCTTGGGCGTGTGCGTTAGAGATGAAAAAACTCATGTTTGCTTTCCTTATGTAAATTTAAAATTTTTGTTATTTGGGTATTATTTTCAACGATAACCTTGTTGTAAGTACTTGCAACAAGGCGCGTTAATTATAAATCGGGGACATCCATCCCTTTTTGCGCATAAAACAGCTCAACAAATTCTGTTAATGCATTTTCACTAATGGCGGTGCGTAAGCCTTCCATAACCACCTGATAATAGCGCAGGTTGTGAATGGTATTAAGACGCGCGCCTAGTATCTCATTACACTTGTCTAAGTGATGTAAATATGACCGAGAATAGTTTTTACAAGTGTAACAATCACATTTCTCGTCTAAAGGTTTGATGTCTGTTTTATGCCGAGCGTTACGTATTTTAACCACACCATCATGTACAAATAGGTGACCATTTCGCGCGTTGCGAGTGGGCATAACACAGTCAAACATATCAATACCACGGCGAACCGCTTCTACTATATCTTCAGGTTTACCGACTCCCATCAAATAACGGGGCTTGTTAGCGGGAATTTGCGGCGCGGTGTGTTTAACAATGCGCATCATGTCTTCTTTTGGCTCACCTACTGACAGTCCGCCGATGGCGTAGCCGTCAAAGCCAATTTCTTCTAGGCCGCTGAGAGAAACATCGCGCAAATCTTCAAACATACCGCCTTGTACTATGCCAAATAAAGCTGAAGGATTATCGCTGTGAGCTTCTTTAGAGCGCTTTGCCCAGCGTAATGATAGCTCCATAGAGCGTTGCGCCTCATCCTTTGTGGCAGGAAAAGGCGTACACTCGTCAAATATCATGACAATATCAGAGCCTAAATCACGCTGAACATGCATAGATTTTTCAGGCGTAAGCAATATTTTTTCACCGTTGATGGGCGAACGAAAGGTCACGCCTTCTTCATTTATCTTACTCATGGCACCTAAAGAGAATACTTGAAAGCCGCCTGAATCAGTTAAGATAGGCTTATTCCAATGCATAAAGTCGTGCAGGTCGCCGTGGTCTTTGATAATGCCGGTGCCAGGGCGAAGCATCAGATGAAAGGTATTGCCTAAGCAAATATGTGCACCCGTTTCGGTGAGTTCTTCAGGAGTCATGCCCTTTACTGTGCCGTATGTACCCACTGGCATAAAAGCAGGTGTTTCAACCACACCACGCTCAAATATTAATTGACCGCGTCTGGCAAGGCCGTCTGTATTAAGTAGAGAAAACTTCATTCACGATCTGCTGTGTTATGGGCTAAATGTTAATCGTACATTAACTAAATATTTCCGATTAAAATTAGCTTGATTCAAAAATTTTCGCGATTATAGCAAACTTAGTGATGAAAATAATACCCCATTACAAAAACCAGTCAGTATTCGTAAATTTAAAAAAGCGGCCGGCGAGATTTGTAGTTGGCGCTTTTAGCCATACAAGCCTCGCAGCAAGCAAGCACCTTATCGCAGCACAGGCATGTGTCTAATCAACATCGATAATAGAACGTCACCTTTGAAAGTGGTAACGGTCTGACCACATCCGCTGTCCATTTATTGGTATCGCTGAACAATAATAATGGTTGATGATTATTATGCCCAAAATATGAACACATATTTTAAGACGCCTGTTGAACAAGCGCTAAACATGAACGTAAGAAGGAAATTACTAGACGCTTGCCAGTGACGGCATAGTCTAGCTTGAATTTTTTTATATAAGTTTCGTGTAATCAGGCCTTTGTTTGAGCACCCTCAATAAACATGGCGTCACCATAACTAAAGAATCGATACTCTTGTTCAATCGCTTCGCTATAAGCCTTCATAACACCGTCGCGACTCGCAAAAGCACTAATGAGCATCATCAGGGTAGACTGGGGCAAATGAAAGTTGGTTAACATACAGTCAACTACTTTGAATTCAAAGCCAGGGTAGATGAATATGCTGGTATCAGACAAAAAACTCTCGATAAGACTATCAGACGCTTGTTGCGCAGCCGATTCAAGCGATCTTACCGAGGTAGTGCCTACCGCAATAACGCGTTTACCATTAGCCTTGGTTTGCTTGACTAAATTAGCCACTTCTGGGGTGACCTCAGCAAACTCCGCATGCATTTGATGGTCTTCAATATTCTCCACGCGTACAGGCAAGAAGGTGCCAGCTCCCACATGCAGGGTAACAAATGCGGTATTTACACCCTTGTCTTTAAGTGTTTGTAAAATTGCCTCGTCAAAATGCAGGCCCGCTGTAGGCGCGGCAACTGCACCTGGTTTTTCGTTATACACCGTTTGGTAACGCTCTTTGTCGGCAGCTTCATCAGGTCGGTCTATATAAGGTGGCAGTGGCATGTGGCCATGCTGTTCTAACAATTCGAAAATTGTTTGAGGACTTTTTGGGTTTACCTCAAATTGAATGTGAAATAAGGCATCTTGACGACCCAACACTTGCACCTTTATATCACCTTCTAAGGTTAATACCGCACCTACTTTGGGAGACTTACTGGATCTTATGTGCGCAAGAGCGGTACTGTCGTTAAGAACACGCTCTAGCATTATCTCTATTTTACCGCCACTTTGCTTATGTCCAAACAGCCTTGCAGGTATGACTCTGGTGTTATTAAACACAAGTAAGTCGCCTGGCTCAACTAGGTCAACAATGTCAATAAAAAGCCCATGGCGAACCTCGCTAGTGGCGCCATTTAACCTAAGCATGCGAGAGGCCGTGCGCTGGGCGCTTGGATATTTTGCAATTAGTTTTTCGGGTAGTTCAAAATCAAAATCAGTTAGTTTCATAAAATAATCAAGTCAGTGTTATCGCTAGTGTATCGGGTTGGGTTTTTCACCATTGTGAATGTGGCGGACTGTTTGCTCATTAGCTTGAGTTTACACCACTGTTTAGGTCTATTAACGCTACATTTATTACTCGCTTAGGCGCTATCACAATAAATAAACGTTAATCGCTTGTATTTAGTTTAAAAGTTTCTCACACTTACGCCCATTATGTTCAAAGCCAAGCCAAAAGATTATTTATGCAAACGTGGATCAAAGTCAGAAAAATAATGACGCAGTACTTTTCTAATTTGCGTTGGTATGTAGTTGTATTAATGATGGTGTTTTATTCACTAAGTAGCTATGCCCTACTTTTTATAGCAGGCGAAGAGGGTTTACTCAATATACACGACTTTGTATATTGGTTAGTAATAACGAGTTCAACCGTAGGCTATGGCGACATGTCCCCCAGCACCGCGGCGGGTAAATGGATAGTCGCCCTATATATAATACCTATGGGGCTGTCTATCTTTGCCTTAGTGCTTGGCAGGGCAGCAAATTTTGTAAGTAAGCAATGGCAAAAAGGAGCACGAGGTTTGAATGCGTTAAATGTAAGTAACCATATTTTAGTAATTGGTTGGAATGGTAAACGAACAGAGCAGCTTATAAAGCTGCTGCTGATTGAGAAAGAAAATTCCATCGAAAAACCGGAAATAGTGCTGTGTGTAAGAGCCGATATTACCAACCCTTATCCTTCTTTAATCGACTTTGTGCACGTTGAATCGTTTAATAAAGACGAAGATATGGACAAGGCCTGCGTACAAACCGCGGCCACTATATTAATTGATAACCCGCATGATGACATGACCATGACCACCGCTTTATATTGTTCTCAGCGCAATAAAAAAGCCCATAAAGTGGCATATTTTGACGACGAAAGCCTGGTTAAACTGCTGCAACAGCACTGTCCAGAAATAGAATGCACGCCTAGCGTAGCGGTTGAAATGTTGGCTAAGTCGGCGTTTGACCCGGGTTCAAGTCTTTTGCATCACGATTTATTAGACGTATATGAAGGCCAGGCGCAATTTTCAGCCACTATTGCGCAAAACGTTGATGCCATTAGCGTTAAAAACCTGTTTTATCAGTTAAAGCATAAATACGATGCCATTTTTATTGGCGTTGCAAGCAATCATGACATTCTTAAAATTGTCGTAAATCCTCCTCTTACCGCACAGCTATTGCCGGGTGATAAAATTTTTTATATCGCTGAAAACCGCATAAATAACATCGATTGGACAAAATTTAGCGACGCTGATTTACTATAGCTTGTATTCAATGTTAGTACCTTTGGGTATAGTATTTTATTACACCCTAAGACAACGAAAGACGCTAATTAGGGTGACAAGCCAAGCTTATTGGGCGTAAAATGCACACCCTTTTGAGTAGTAGAGTAATTGATGTGAGCCAAAACGAAAGCGCCAAGCAGCAGAAGTCCGGTTTTTTTGGAAATTTAATCTTCAATATCGCCATTCCCGTCCTTATAATGACCTACGCCAGCAGTGACGAATATTTAGGCCCGGCATGGAGTATTGTGGTTGCCCTCGCTTTTCCGCTTACCTACGGTTTGCTTGAATTGAAAAACACCAAGAAAATCAACATGTTTTCTGTACTTGGGATTGTAAGTGTGCTGCTAACGGGCGGAATAAGCTTACTCAAACTGCCAGCTGAATATATGGCTATAAAAGAAGCTGCTATTCCTGCCGCTATTGGTCTTGCCGTTCTCATCACCCAATTCACTAAAAACCCGCTGGTTAAAGCGCTAATTCTTAATGACCAATTAATTAATTGGGACAAACTCAATAAACGCTTGGAAGAAAAACAAAAGGTAGAAGTATTTAACGCTAAAGTGGCCATTAGTTCGTACATTGTCGCCAGCTCGTTTTTCTTGTCGTCCTCTTTAAATTACGCCTTAGCCAAGTGGATATTAGTGTCGGAACCCGGCACCACTGCTTACATTGAGGAAATTGGCAGAATGACCGCCTTAAGTTATCCGGTAATTGTTATCCCCAGTATGATTTTGTTGATTACTGCGCTCATTTATTTATTTAAACAAATCTCGGTAGTGACTGGCGACCCAGTTGAGGATTTTATGCGCCAGTGAAGACCTTCGATATTGTCTGTTAACAAAAACGCCTGCTTT